>NZ_JBEUDS010000003.1:0-204392 GCF_041060555.1 Parapedomonas caeni
AAGGCATGGCCGAACTCAACCAACCCATGATCGAGGAGGAAAATCAGCCCCTACACATCACCGCCAAAGCCGCCTGACGATGGCCCACGGCCACAGCCGAAATTACACCACCTTGACGGACGCGACCCCCGATTTGCTGATGATCCGGCATGATGAAGGCACACCGGACCAGAACCTGGATTGTCGAACGCCTGCCATCGTGGGGGCTGCGGGGAGCGGGCCTGTGCATGGTCGGGATGGGCATCGCGATGTTTCGACACCTGATCGGGCGGCTGGCGGGCGGTCGTGTCCATCAGGCGAGCCCTGAGGACCTGCTGTGGGCGACCGCTGTATTCGCGACCTTGACCATCGGCAGTGCGCTGGCCGGGCTTGGCCGTCATCTTTTCGATCAGGTCGAACGTCCGGTCTTATGGCACGGTGGACATGTCTACGGCAGTGCCGACGCCGGGAACCCAGCAGCACTGCGCTCGCCGCCGGACGACGGCCAGCCGCACGGTGGCCAACCCTGACGAATGCCATGCATTCCTGACAGTGACACAGAATCAGGCGTTACGATCGTGCGGATGTGTGACGAGGGCATGGTCGCGAGGAGGAGCTTGAGGACCTGGTGCCAGCCATGTTGACGGCTACTGGAACGATCCCGAGAAGACGGCGGAGACTTTCGCCGGCGGCTGGTTCCACAGCGGCGACCTCGGCGTGCTCGACGACGAGGGCTACCTGACGGTGATCGACCGCAAGAAGGACATGATCAAGACCGGCGGCGAGAACGTCGCCTCGCGCGAGGTGGAGGAGGCGCTCTACCTCCACCCGGCGGTCAGCGAGGTGGCGGTGGTTGCCCTGCCCGATCCGCGCTGGATCGAGGCGGTCTCGGCGGTGATCGTGCTGCGGGATGGCAAGGACGCCAGCGTCGAGGAGATCATCGCCCATTGCAGCGTGCACCTGTCTGGCTTCAAGGTGCCCAAGAAGGTAATCTTCCAGGACAGCCTGCCGCGCAACGCCAGCGGCAAGATCCTCAAGCGCGACCTGCGCCTGTCGCTGCTGCCCTGAGGGGGGGGAAGGGGAGGTGGGCGGCAATATATACTGTTCCCGGCCCCTCCGAATGAGGGGTTGTCGCACCTGTCGCCGTAATTCCGGAATTTCGTGCACTGTCCCCGTAATGCGAAATACATATACTGTCCCCGGAAATGCCGGAAATGCAGGATAGGAAAAGCATAGGTTCTTAACGAGTTGTCCCACTGCTGACGATGTTTGAAGTTGCGCCAGCTGGATTGATGCGTGGTGATGTGAGCTTCAGCCGCATCCTTGAAGCGAACACCGCGGGCATTGGGCTGGATACGGAGTCTGCCGTTGCGTCTGACGGGCCGGTCGGCGAGGGGATCAATCTTGTCGCGCCGGACCATCACGCGCAGACGCGCGGCCTCGGCGCGGGCCTCATGCAATGACCTGCACCAGATGGGGCCAAGGCCCATGAAACGACGTTGACCGTTCAGCTGATAGCGAAAGGTCCAGCTTCTGCTGCCGGTCGGACCGACCTGCAGATACAGGCAGCCCCCCAGGCCATAATTGCCCGGCGGCGCCTTGGATATCTCATGCGCTTTGAGTGCCATGGTGACCTACCATCTGACCCACCATTTCTTTCGCGACCCCGCTTTCCGGAGGTGATTGAAAGATATGGGTGAACGGACGCAGGTCAAGTATCCCTTTGAAAACAAAAGGTTTGTGTAAAAGCGGGAAACAATGGGAAGCGCTGGGAAACGACCGGAAAGGGGGGATGGCGGAGACGGAGGGATTCGAACCCTCGGTACGGGTTAACCCCGTACGGCGGTTTAGCAAACCGCTGGTTTCAGCCGCTCACCCACGTCTCCCGCGCGATCCCTATAGCGAAGGGTTTTGCGTTGTTCAACGCTGCTCGTGCGTTCCCGGCACAAATGATTGATGTTCGGGCAGAAGCGGCTGGAGGCCGGCGAACATGCGCGCCAGGACGGTGACGGCGCGCTCTGCCGCCCGCCCGTCGCCGAACGGCGACACTGGCCGTGCCGGACGCTCGGTCTTGAGTGCCCGGCGGATGGCGGCGGTGATGGCACGCCGCGAGGTGCCGCTGATCTGGCCTCCGTGTCCGTTCAGCACCTCCGGTCGTTCGGTCTGCCGGCGCGCTACCACCACGGGCACGCCGAAGGCCGGCGCTTCCTCCTGCAGGCCGCCGGAATCGGTGACGATGGCGGCCGCGCCGTCCAGCAGGGTCAGTGTCGCGGCGTAGGGCTGGGGCGGCAACAGCCATACTCCGGGTGTACCCGCCAGTGCATCACGCACCTGTGTGGCCAGCGCCGGGTTGGGGTGCAGCAGGAACACCACCTGGGTGCCGTCGGCGGCAATGTCGCGCAGGGCGGCAAGCAGGGCGCCGATGCCGCGTTGCCAGTTTTCGCGCCGGTGGCCGGTGGCGACGATATAGGGGCGGGGCAGGTCGACGGGGCAGGGACCGCCACGATACAGCCGCACCGCATCCACCACTGTATTGCCAATGCAGGCGATCTGCTCCGGCGCGATGCCTTCGCTGAGCAGGTTGCGCACAGCCCCCGGCGTTGGCGCCAGGTGCACCGCCGACAGGCTGCTAATGATGCGGCGATTGGCTTCCTCGGGGAACGGCTCGCGCAGCGAGCCGCTGCGCAGCCCGGCTTCCAGATGCACCACCGGGATGTGGCCGTAGAAGCCGGCCATGGCGCCGGCCAGCGCCGACATGGTGTCGCCCTGGACCACGATGGCGTCCGGCCGCTGGTGATCCCGCGTCTGGTCCTCCAGCGCGCTCAGCAGCCGTCCGGCCAGGTCCAGCAACCCGCGCGCCCCGGGGCCGCTGCCGAGGTCGACGTCTGGCGTCAGCGCCAGTTCGGCGCACAGGCTGTGGGTCAGGTGCGGGTGCTGTCCGGTGGCGATGAAACGCACCTGCCAGCGGGCGCTCTCGGGCCGCTGGCGCAAGGCATGAAGCAAGGGCGCGAGCTTGATGAACTCAGGTCGTGTACCCGCCACGACACACAGGCTCGCGGGCTTGCGCTGCGCCATCTCCATCCCCCCGTCGACCCGATCTCTCCCCGACGACTACCTTAAGTAGAAGTCGGCGGGAATCAAGGTCGCTCAGGGTCGGCGGCGGCGCCTTGCGACGAACAGCAGGCCGACGCCGGTCACCAGGATCAGCAGGGCGTCGGGTTCGGGGATCGGGTGGTCCGGCGGCAGCAGGGTGAGGATCATCTCGTCGAGCGAGAACAGGTCGCCGTAGGTCAGCCGCAGGATGATGTGATAGGCGCCGGCGCTGTCCAGCGGGGCGTCGCCCGAGGCGAGCAGCTGGATCAGGGCATCGGTCCCCATGCCATCGGCCAGCACATAGGTGCCGCCCAGCAGCCATTCGACGGTCATGTAGGCCGGATCGAAGCCGGCGAACGACGACAGCGTGCCATCGAGGGTGAAGTTCTCGCCGATCTCGATGGTGATGTCCGGTCCGGCGTTGGCGATCAGCAGCATGTCGCCGCCGCTGGACGAGCCACCGCTGGACGAGCCACCGCTGGAGCTGCCGGAGGAACTGGAACTGCCGCTGCTCGACGACGAGCCGCTGGAGCTGCCCGACGAGCTCGAACCGGACGAGCTGGAGCTGCTGCCGGAGGAGCTGGAACCGCTGCTCGACGACGAGCCACTGGACGAGCTGGAGCTGCCACTGCTCGACGAGGAATCGCCGCCGCTGGAGCTGGACGACGAGCCGCTGGAGCTGCCGGACGAACTTGAGCTGCCGCTTGACGAACTGCCCGACGAACTGGAGCCGGAGCTTGAGGACGAGCCGCTGGAGCTGCCGGAGGAGCTTGACGACGAACCCGAGCTGCTACCCGACGAACTGGAACCGCTGCTCGACGACGAACCGGAGCTGCTCCCCGATGAGCTGGAGCTACCCGACGAGCTCGAACCGGACGAACTGGAGCCGGAGCTTGAGGACGAGCCACTGGACGAGCTGGAGCTGCCGCTGCTCGACGAGGAATCGCCGCCGCTGGAGCTCGACGATGAACCGCTGGAGCTGCTGCCCGATGAGCTGGAGCTACCCGACGAGCTCGAACCCGACGAGCTGGAGCTGCTACCGGAGGAGCTGGAACCGCTGCTCGACGACGAGCCGCTGGAGCTGCCGGACGAACTTGAGCTGCCGGACGAACTTGAGCTGCCGCTCGACGAACTGCCCGACGAACTGGAGCCGGAGCTCGAGGACGAGCCACTGGACGAGCTGGAGCTGCCGCTGCTCGACGAGGAATCGCCGCCGCTGGAGCTACCCGACGAGCCGGAGCTCGACGACGAGCCGCTGGAGCTACCCGACGAGCTCGAACCCGACGAGCTGGAGCTGCTACCGGACGAGCTGGAGCCGCTGCTCGACGACGAGCCGCTGGAGCTGCCGGACGAGCTGCTGCCGCCACTGCTGGCGAGGGTCGAGGTGCCGCCTTGCGACCGCGGGGTGCGCGCGGTGGCGTTGATCCGGCTGGTCGCCAGCACAAAGCTCTGGCCCTGGGCATAGACGTCGCCGCTGCCAGCACTGCCGGCCGCCGGCGTGGTCTCGCCCAGCAGTTCGGCGACACGGTCGGCCAGTTCCTCCATGAAGCGGGGGTAATCGTCCGGCGCCAGGATGACCGCCGAGACCACCGTCGGCGTGGTCTGCTGGGAATCGAAGGCGATGTCGATGCGGCCGGACTTCACGATCACCCGCGCGGCGATCATGGTGCCGGTGGTCGGCGTCGCGTGGAAGGCGTCCTCGGTGCGCACGCGCACGCGCAGGCGTTCGCCATTGGCGGCGCGCTCCCGCAGTTCCGGCGTTTCCAGGCCGGCGATGATCGCCTCCACGCCGCCGCGATACTGCACGCCGCGCGGGCCGAACTGGCTCCACAGCACCGGCGAGGGGTCGAGCACGTCGAGCATCCGGGTCGGCCGGCCGTTGAGCGCCAGGCGGGCGCCGAAGATCGACGAGACCGCCGGGTCGGCGGGGTCGGGGGCAGTCAGCATCTCGGGGTTGCTGAGCTGCTGGAAATGCCGGCTGTTGAGCGGCTCACGCTGCAGTGCGGGCTCGGCGGGCAGGGTCGCCGGCCGGGGCGCCGAGATGGTCTGCACCATTGGCGCGGAGCGGCCGTTGATGGAAATGCGCACGTTGGCGGGGAAGGCCGGCTGACCGCGCGTCGGACCCAGCACATAGACGCGGTAGGCGCCGTTGGGCACCTTGAAGTGCAGCCCCTCGACACCGGACAGCGCCGTGGCGCTGGGGCCGGCGCGGCCCTGGTAGCTCAGCGCCTTCAGCGTCGTGCCGGTGGCGACATTGCCGCGCGGGCTGACCCGTTTGAAGCCGACATAGGGGCTGGCCTCGGCGGCGCCGAAGTCATAGCCCTGCACGTCCTGGGGCAGACGATAGCCGTCGCGCCAGTCGTAGGCGGTGACGAAGGCGCTGAGCGCGGCCTTCTGCACCGACTCGGTGACGGTGTTGGCGCCCTCGGCCAGGGCCAGGAAGTCGCCGGCCGCCTTGCTGGTCGACAGGGCGTCGATCAGCCCGAAGGCCCGCTCGCGCAGGCGCGACAGGTCGCCGGCGGCTTGGTCGAAATAGGCCAGCACCGCCGGCTTGTCCTTGGGGTGTTCGCCACTGGCCGCCGCCACCGCGCGGTCCTTGGTCACCGCGGTCAGCCACACCCACTCGCCCTCGCCGCCGGCGGCGGGGGCGATGGTGGCGTAGTGCACGCCGGCGCCGTTGCGCGCCAGCAGGCCGGAATCCTTCAGCGCGGCGAGCGCCTTGTCGATCTCGGCGAGGATGATGGCGTAGTTGGCCGGCCCCGCCACACTGGCGGAGACCAGCGTGCTGGCGCCCGGCGGCACGGCGAAGGCCAGCTGGGCCCGGCCGCCGCGCACCCGCAGCGGCAGGCTGGCGGCGATGCCGGCTTCCCGCAGCCGGGGCAGCGGCGTCGCGGCGCGGGCGGGGCTGTCGTTGCCGGCGAGCGTGAGCACACCCGCCTTGGTCAGGGCCACGCGTGGCGCGGGGCGGACACCGCGACCATCGATCATCCGGCGCGGCACCGCGTTGACGCGCAGGGTCTGGCCGAACGGGAAGGGCATGACCCGCCGGCCGACGCGCTCGGCGGAGGTCAGCAGCAGGCGGTATTCGCCATCGGGCAGCGCGACGGCCAGCCGGTCGATGGCGGCGAGACTGGTGGCCTGGAAGCCCGGCCGGTCGGCGTGGCGCAGGGCGTAGCGGTCGCGGCCGCCCACCAGTGGCGAGGCGCGATCGATGCCGCTGAAACCGGCCGCTGCCTGCTTGCCGGCGCCGAGGTCCCAGCCGGCCAGCGTGCGCGGCAGGCGGGCGCCGGTCTCGACGTCGAACGGCGTGATATAGGCCGAATTGAGCGTCAGCACGGTGGCCTCGCGCAGCCGTTTGACGGCGGCGAAGGCGCGCATCGGCACCAGATGGCGGCTGTCGGCCTCGATGGCGGTGAGTACCGCGTGGGCGCGCGCCTGGAGGGCGGCGGGGTCGGCCAGCGCGCCGTCGAGATAGGCGGTCAGCGCGCTGCCGGGCAGGGCGTCGCGGCCGTAGGCGGCATCCACCGCCGCCGCCAGCGAGACCAGTCGCAGCGGGCGCGGCCCGGCGTCAGGCTTGTGCGGCGTATCGGCGGTGATGCGTTGGGGCGAGCTGACATAGGCGGCGCGGTTGAAGGCGTCGAAGCGGCTCTCGGCGCGGGGCGCCAGCGATTTCTCGGCGCCGCCGGCCAGCAGCGGCGTCAGCCAGCCGGAGGACTGGCGCGGCGTGAACAGCGCGCGGCCGCCCAGCGCTGCCGGTGCCACAAGCAGCACCACCGCCAGCAACGCGACAATACGCGCAAGGCTACTCCGACGCTTCATTCAGTCGATCGCAAACCAATACCGTTTCACCGTGCGATGATAGCACGTCTGTAATGAACCGACGCTTAATCAAACCGGCTTCGTGGTTAACGGCTGATTTGTCGCGCTCAGCGTCGGCCGTAGGAGTCCTCGAAGCGCACGATGTCGTCCTCGCCGAGGTAGGAGCCGGACTGCACCTCAATCAGGTGCAGCGGGATTTTTCCGGGATTCTCAAGGCGATGGGTGATTCCCATGGGGATGAAGGTGGATTCGTTCTCGTGCAGTTCGATCACCTCGTCGCCGCGTGTCACCAGGGCGGTGCCCTGGACGATGATCCAGTGCTCGGCGCGGTGATGATGCTTCTGTAGCGACAGCTTCTCGCCCGGCTTGACGACGATTCGCTTGGTCTGGAACCGCTCGCCGCGATCGGTGGTCTGGTAGCTGCCCCACGGCCGGTGCACCACGGTGTGGGCGACATGCTCGCCGCGCCCCTCGGCCTTCAGCCGGTCGACGATCAGCTTGACGTCCTGGGCATGGGCGCGGCTGGTCACCAGCACGGCGTCGGGCGTCGCCACCACCACCAGATCCTCGACGCCGGCCAGCGCGACGACCGGGCCGTCGGTGCGCACCAGGCAGTCGCGGGCGCCGGTCGCCAGCACATCGCCGTTGAGCGCGTTGCCGTCGGTGTCCTTGTCGGCGATGTCCCACAGCGCGCTCCACGAACCGACGTCGGACCAGCCGATGTCGACGGCGATGACACGGGCACGGCTGGTGCGTTCCATCACGGCATAGTCGATGGAGTTGGACGGGCTGGCGGCGAAGGCCGCCTTGTCCGGGCGCAGGAAGGCGCCGTCGCGGCTGGCGGCGGTCATGGCGCGCGCCACACAGGCGGCCATGTCGGGCTCGAAGCCGGCCAGCTCGTCGAGGAAGGTGCGCGCCGACAGCAGGAAGATGCCGCTGTTCCAGGCATAGTTGCCGTCGGCGACATAGGCCTCGGCGGTGGCGCGGTCCGGCTTCTCGACGAAGCGTTCCACCGGACGCACCGGGCTTTCGCCGTCGGCCTTGCCACACTTGATATAGCCATAGCCGGTCTCGGCATGGCCCGGCGTGATGCCGAAGGTCAGGTGGTCGCCGGTCGCCGCCACGACGCTGGCGCCGGCGGCGACGGCGGCGAGGAAGGCCGGGACGTCGCGGATCACATGGTCCGACGGCATCACGAGGATCAAAGCCTCGGGGTCGAGGTCGAGCGCGAAATGAGCGGCCAGCGCGATAGCAGGGGCGGTGTTGCGGCCCTCGGGTTCAAGGATGATGGCGGCGGGCTCGGTGCCGGCCAGCCGCAGCTGCTCGGCGATGATGAAGCGGTGGTCCTCGTTGGCGACCAGGACAGGCGGGTGGAAGCGCCCGGCATCTGCGGTCCGTTTCACAGTCGCTTGCAGCATGGTGTCGTCGCCCGCCAGAGGCAGCAGCTGCTTCGGGTAGAGCGACCGCGACAGTGGCCACAGCCGGGTACCCGAACCGCCAGACAATATGACCGGCCAGATTTTGCCAACACTCATCTTTCATCCCCTCAGATGTCGCGGTCGGCGGTCGCCGCCCCGCGCAGGCGACGCCATATGTCGTCGCGTTCACCTTGCGACATGGTTAACCAGCGGCTGATTTCATCAAGGTTGCGGCGGCAGCCGATACACATGGTGCCGGTTGTGTCCAGCTTGCAGATATTGACGCAAGGCGAGCGCGGGCGACCGTCCGACGACGTTTCCGGCAGGGCGAGGCGATTCTGGTCTTGCACCGGCGCGCGCGATCCCGAAAGAGAACCATGAACCGTACAGCTATCCCGTTCGGGCCGGTTGTCGTCAACTTTTCGAGAAAGACCGGTATCGTGACCAACGCCCGTGGACTGCTTCCCGACATGAGCGGCATGCCGCTCGACGATATCCGGTCGATCCTGGCCGGCACCCCCGATCGCGACGAGACAGCGGCGCGGGCGGCCTATGAACACCAGCGCGATCTGGTATTTCCGGTGCGGGAGCGCGGCCGCCTGGCGAGCCTGGCGGTCTGGCTGGCAGGCTGGCAGGGCAGGGCGACACCTGCTGCGACCCGTATCGAACTGAGCCTGTTTGCTGGCGCGCAGGGGCAGGAGGGGCTTGAAGGCGCTGCTCTCCACCGCGCGATTGATGACGTGCGCACCCGCGTGCTGCTTCTCTCCGCCGGTGGGGGGGCGCCCAATGCGGTGGGCGTGGCGCTGGGGGCCGGGCTGAAGGTATTCGATCTTGCGGTCGAGCGGCCAACGCCGAATCCGGCGCGCGGAGCGGCGATGACCGATCGGGAATGTGTGGCCGCGATGGCCTTTGGCATGGAAGCGGTCGCCGGGCAGGCCGACATTCTGTGTGTCGGAGCCATCGGGGTTGGCACCCGGATCGCCGCCGCTGGCGTTGCCATGGCGCTGATGGGTGGTGCACCGTCCGACTGGCTGGCCGGCCATGTCGGCGATTATGCCCGCGCCGTGCGTCACCTGGAGGCGGTGACGGCTGCGGAGCATTGGCGGCGCGGTGATCCGCTCGCCATTTTGCAGCATCTGGGGTGTCGCGAACTGGCGGCAGTGACGGGCGCCATCCTTGCCGCGCGCGTGCAGCGGATGCCGGTGGTGCTGGATGGCTTCGAGGCGCTGGTGGCGGCAGCGGTGCTGGCGCGCCTGCGGCCGGGTGCTGTCGATCATTGTCTGGTGGCAGGGCGTGACGGCTCGTCATCCCACGACCGAATCATTACGCATCTGCAATTCGAGCCGTTGCTTGATCTGCAGGTCGAAGGCGGCGACGGATTAACCGCGTTGCTGGCGGCTCAGATACTGCGGGCGGCATGCGAACTGCACGGCGGTCTCGCGACGCACAAGCAAATGCAGCAGCTTTTGAATGACTTGCCGCCATTGTAGTGCGGATGTTTGCGCAGCTCACCCGATAGTTGTCCTGGCGTTATGGTTAACTGAAATATTCGGAGCATAACTCCGCATTAATAAACGCGCCCGCATAGTCGCTGCCAAGGTTCGGTGGTCGTTCAGGAGGGGCCCCTGCCGCACCCAGGAAAAAGGGATCGGTGGTCCATGACGCAAACAGCGACACGAGAAGCACGAGAAGAGTCGCAGCAGATGCTGCCTGCTGAAGGCGGCAAGCAGAGCTTGGTCGACGTGTATAACCGCTATTTTCAGTACCGGATCGCCCGGACGTCGCAGGAATTCGAAGCCGCCCATCGGCTGCGCTACGATGTCTACTGCGAGGAAACCGGGTTCCTCTCCAAAACCGAGAATCCGAACGGCCTGGAGCAGGATGAGCATGATTGCCATTCACTCCAGAGCGTCCTTTACCATCGCCTGTCGGGTGTTCCGGTGGGCACGGTGCGGGTGGTGCTGCCGTTGCCGGACATGGCGGGCTGCGGTCTGCCGGCGCGCATGGCGGCGCCCGGTCTTGACCTGATGCCGGAGTCCCTGCTGCCGCGGGCGACGACGGGCGAAATCTCGCGGTTCTCCATCCATGGCGATTTCCGCAAGCGTCGGGGCGACGGACTATACCCCGCGCTCCATACCGCCGACATGCCGGACCCGCGCCGTATCATCCCGCACATGACGCTCGGGCTGATGACGTCGATCTTCGAGATGACGCTGGAGGCCGGCCTCACTCACCTGTGCGCGATCATCGATCCCGCGTTGTGGCGGATGTTGCGTATGCTTGGTCTGCACTTCAAGGCGGCCGGACCGCAGGTCGACTTTCATGGCCCGCGCCAGCCGGTCTATGCCTCCTGCGACGAGTTGATCGCCCTCGTGCGCGACAACAATCCGGATATCTACGGGGTGATTTCCAGCAATGAGCGTTTCCAGATCCATGCGCACAGCGCAGCACTCTGACGTCATGCACGCGGTTTCCACCCTCGATACCGCGCTGCCGGTCAGGGATGTCGAGCCCGAAAGCGGCCATGAGCCGCTGCCGGAGGCCTGGTTCGACTATGATCAGGCTTTCTCGCGCAATATCGGCTGGCTGACTGAATGGGAACAGCAGCAACTGCGCGAAAAGCGGGTGGCCATTGCCGGCATGGGCGGTGTTGGCGGCGTGCACATGCTGACCTTCGCCCGGTTGGGTGTCGGCGGCTTCAATGTCGCGGATTTCGACCGTTTCGGTGTCGAGAACATGAACCGCCAGGCCGGCGCGACCGCCCGCACCATGGGCAAGCCCAAGGCGGCCTCGGTGGTCGCCATGGCGCGCGATATCAACCCGGAGCTCGACGTCAACGTCTTCGATCGCGGCGTCAACGAGGACAACCTCGATGCCTTCCTCGACGGTGTCGACGTCTACATCGACGGTCTGGACTTCTTCGTGCTGGACATCCGCCGCAAGCTGTTCGCCAAAGCGCGCGAGCGTGGCATCCCGGCCATTACCGCCGGCCCGCTGGGTATGGGCACGGGGTATATCGTGTTTACGCCCGACGGCCTGAGCTTCGAGGACTATTTCCGCTTCGAAGGGAAGTCTCCCAATCAGCAGTACATCAATTTTCTCATGGGGTTGACCCCGCCGATGCTGCATCGCCGCTATCTGGCCGACGGCTCGCGGGTCGATATGCTGGACAAGCGCGGGCCCTCGACGTCGATCGCCTGTCAGCTGTGCTCGGGTGTCGCGGCGGTCGAGGCGGTCAAGCTCATGCTCAAGCGCGGGCCGGTAAAGGCGGCGCCCTATTACCATCACTTCGATCCGTATCTCGGTCGCTTCACGGTCAAGAAGTTGCGGTGGGGGAATGCCGGGCCGGTCCAGCGGCTCAAGACGGCCCTGGTCGGGCGGATCGTCGGCCATCTGTCCCGAGGGGCACGACCGCGGGAGGTCGAGCCGACGCTCGATACACCGATTCTTACCCGCATTCTCGACGTTGCACGCTGGGCGCCGAGCCCGGACAACAGCCAGCCCTGGCGGTTTGAGCAAACCTCGCCGACGTCGCTGCGGGTCCATCTGGATCTCGAACAGGGCAACCCCTATGCCTACCGTGCATCGGAGCCGATCTGGCTGTCAGCAGGCATGCTGATGCAGGCGTTGCGGCTGGCCGCAACCAGTCATGGCTGGGCGATGCGCTGGCAGTTGACGGGGGACGCCTCGGCGCCGGTCATCGAGGTTAATTTCGACCCGGCCGCCGGCGTCAAGCGCGACCCGCTGGCCGGCTACGTCAAGGTGCGCTCCGTCGATCGCAACGCCTACCGCGTCAAGGCGCTGACCGACGACGACCGGCGAGCCCTGGAAAGGGCGCTCGGACCGGGGCTGCACGTTACCTGGCTGACCGGTACCCGCCAGCGCCTCAAGCTGTCGCTGGTCAATGCGGCGGCGACCGCAATCCGCCTGCGGTCAAAGGCCTGCCATGGCGTCCATCAGCAGGTGATCGACTGGGATAACCGCTTCAGCCGCGCCGGCATGCCAGCGGGCGCACTCGGACTCGATCCGCTGGCGCAACGGATTATGCGCTTCGTGCTGGGGGACTGGCGGCGGATGAAGGTGGCCAGTCGCTGGCTGGGTGCCACTCTCTATGCCGGTCTGGAGATGGATATACTGCCGGGCCTGCGCAGCGGAGGCTTTGCCGCCATCCATCAGTCGCTGACGTCGGCCGATCGGCTGCGGCCCGAGGACAAGATCGTGCTCGGCGAGCGCATCATGCGCTTCTGGCTGGAAGCGACCCGACGGGGTCTGGCGATGCAGCCGGCGCTGGCGGCGCTCTTCTGTGCAGCCCAGGCCGACAAGCCGGGACTGGAGCCGGACCTGGTGCGCAAGGCCGGCCAGGTGGCCGATGCCTATGTCGATGTGACGGGGCTTGATCCGGCCAGTGTCATATTCCAGTGTCGTTTGGGATACGGGCGGGGCCGGGCAGATGCGCCGCGGTCGATACGCCGGCCGCTGGCAGACGCGCAAGCCGTACGCATTTGAACTGTTAACTGTTTGCCGGTACACAGCCGGTGATTGTTCGATTCGAGCAGGACGGACGAAGAGGGGGTCGTCCAGCGCATGGTTCGTGTATTCAAGCACTATGTGCCAACGCCTTTGCTGGCGCTTGGACTCCTGGAGTTCGTCGCGCTGCTGGCCGCCATCCTGTTGGCCTGGCATGGGCGGCTGCTCCAGCTGGCGCTCGATCCGGGGCCGCTGGCGGGGCTGTTGCCGGAAGCACTGACCTATGCCGTTATCACCTATCTGGCGATGCTGGCGGTTGGCCTGTACCAGTCCAAGTGCTATCGCTCCGTCCGGATGTCGGCGTTGCGGCTGACGGTGGCGCTGGTGTTCGCCTTCGTCGCCCTGACGGTGATCTTCTTCCTGTATCCTGACGTTACCACCTGGCGGTCGGTGTTCGTCTACGCGGCACTTCTCTCCTTCCTGTCGATCCTGTCGCTGCGCTGGGTGTTCAGCCGGCTGGTCGGCTGGCACCGCTTCAAGCGCCGGGTGCTGGTGCTGGGGGCCGGCCGGCGGGCGGAACGGTTGCGCGAGCTTGCCGGGGCCGCCAACGCCAGTTTCGCCATTCATGCCTTTGTGCGCATGGCGCCGGCGGAGGGCGATATCGAGCGCTCGGTTCCCCGGGAGGATATCGCCTCGCTTTCGGACTATGCAGACCGCCACGATGTCGACGAAATCGTGGTGGCGATCCAGGAGCGGCGCGGATCCCTGCCCGTGGCCGAACTGCTCAATGCGCGGTTGCACGGCACCGGCGTCTACGACTTCTCGACGTTCATGGAGCGCGAGACCGGGCGGGTCGATCTTGATACGCTGAACCCGAGCTGGCTGGTGTTCTCCGACGGCTTTCGTGCCAGCTATCGCGGTTCGCTGATCCTCAAGAGGGTGTTTGACATCACCGCCAGCTCGCTGCTGCTGTTGCTGACAGCGCCGATCCTGATGGTGACCGCGCTCCTGATCAAGCTCACCAGTCCCGGCCCGGTGTTTTACCGTCAGGAGCGGGTGGGGCAGTTCGGCTCGACCTTCCAGGTGCTCAAGTTCCGCAGCATGCGCAATGACGCCGAGAAGGACGGCACGCCGCAGTGGGCACAGAAGGCCGACCCGCGGGTGACCACGGTGGGGCGCATCATCCGTTCAACCCGGATCGATGAAATACCTCAGATTTTCAATGTATTCCGGGGCGACATGAGCTTTGTCGGCCCGCGGCCGGAGCGGCCGTTTTTCGTTGATGAGCTTTCACGGTCGATTCCGTTCTATGCCGAACGGCATATCGTGAAGCCCGGCATCACGGGCTGGGCGCAGCTAAACTACCCCTACGGAGCCTCGGAGGAGGACTCCCGGCACAAGCTTGAGTACGATCTCTACTACATCAAGAATTACTCGATTTTTCTTGATCTCTTGATCCTGATCCAGACCGTGCGCGTCGTCTTGTGGCAGGACGGCGTACGCTAGCTGTTCGGGGGTGCCTGGGGGGCGCTGATCGATGACACTGCTGATGTCCGACGTCGGGCTGGTCGCCCACGGGCTGGCCAGTCTGGCTTTCCTGGTCTTCGCGCTCTTCCTGTTGCGCCAGCGGGAACAGACGGGATCCAGCCTCTGGCTGGTGCTCGCCTCGCTGACGACGGCCGCCTGGGCACTGTCGTTCGTGTTCGCGGTGCGGTTCGGTGACCCCTACATCGCGCTTGTGTCGCCCATGGAGACCTTGCGCACGGCGACCTGGATCATCTTTCTGGTCTCGTTGCTCACCAAGTCGTGGCGGTCATCGAGCCATGTGTCGTCGTCGTTCATCATCGCCATCGGTCTCGGCTTCGTCTTTGCCGCCCAGTTGCTGCTGGATGTCGTGGACTGGCTGGAACTGGCGGTGACGCCGCTGCGTGACGAATCGAACATCGCCTACATGTTCCTGGTCAGCCGGCTGGTGTGCGCGATCGGTGGTGTTGTGCTGGTGCACAATGTGTACGTCAACGCGTTGCCGATCCACCGCTGGAGCGTGCGCCTGATCTGCATCGGTCTTGGTGCCTTCTTCATTTATGACATCAACCTCTACACCCTGGCGGCCCTGTCGGGGCGTATCAGCTGGGATCTGTTCAACGCCCGCGGCCTGGTCGATGCCCTGGTGGTGCCGCTGATCGCCCTGTCCGCCCGGCGCAACCGCTTGTGGAAGCTGGAGATGCAGCTGTCGCGGCAGGTGGTGTTCCAGTCCCTGTCGCTGATCGCGGTGGGTGTCTACCTGATCGCCATGTCGGTGGCGGCCTATGGCCTCAAGCTGGTGGGGGGAGACTGGGGACGCCTGCTGCAGGTCACCTTCCTGTTCGGCACCATCATGCTGGCCGTCGTCGTCCTTGTTTCCGGCCGGTTCCGCGCCTGGGCACGCGTGAAGATCAGCAAGCACTTCTTCGCCTACAAGTATGACTACCGCGACGAGTGGCTGCGGTTCATCGCCACCCTGTCCGGGCCGCGTCAGAGCGGCGAGACGTTGGAGAGCCGAGCCATCCAGGCGGTGTGCGACATCGTCGATTCCCCCGGTGGCGCGCTGTGGCTGCCCGATGACGATGGCGTTTTCACCATGGCGGCGCGCTGGAACTTCCGGACTGCGATGTCGGGACAGGAACCAGGGAGCGGCGCGCTGGTCCGCTTCCTGAACATCCGCCAGCGCATCATCGACTTCGACGAACTTCGTGATGGTCGGGGCGACTATGATGATCTGCGTACGCCGGCGTGGGCCAGCGAGGATGACCGGGCCTGGCTTGGCATTCCGCTTATCCATCGCGACGCGCTGGCAGGTTTCCTGGTGATTGAGCGATCGCGGGCGCCGCAGTCCCTCAACTGGGAGGATTTCGATCTGCTGCGCACCACCGGGCGCCAGGTGGCGAGCTACATCGCGGAACAAACCAGCCAGGCGGCGCTGATCGAGGCGCGGCAGTTCGAGGAATTCAATCGTCGCTTCGCCTTCATCATGCACGACATCAAGAACCTGGTGAGCCAGTTGTCGCTGGTCGCCCGGAATGCTGAACGGCACGCCGATAATCCCGAGTTTCAAAAGGATATGGTGCTGACAATTCGTGATTCGGTCGGCAAGATGAATGACCTGCTGGCGCGCCTGCAGCAGCACAATACCGGCAGGAAGGAGGCTGAAACCGTTGAGCTGTCGGTGCTGCTGCAGTCGGTGGTCGACCAAAAAGCGTTGAGTCACGGCATGTTAAGACTTCATTGCGACGGTGACGAGGTTGCCGTGCGCGGGGAGGAGGGGCGTTTGGAGCAGGTTTTTACTCATCTGGTCCAGAATGCGATCGACGCTTCCGCCGCGGATGCGCCGATCGAGGTCCGCCTGAGCCGCGTCGGCGAGTTGGCGCGGGTGGATGTCATCGACCAGGGGTGCGGCATGTCGGAGGAGTTTGTCCGCAACGACCTGTTCAAGCCGTTCCGCTCCACCAAGGCCGGCGGCTTCGGCATCGGCGCCTTCGAGGCGCGCGAAATCGTCAAGGGCTATGCCGGCAGGCTCGATGTGACGAGCCGGGTTGGCGAGGGAACGGTGTTTTCAGTTTATTTGCCATTGGCTTGAGGGGATGAGTAATCGCATGGCTGAGGGGAAGCCGAAGCTGCTGGTGGTCGAGGACGACCCGGGACTTCAGCGCCAGCTCAAGTGGTCCTACGAGGGGTATGAGGTGCTGATCGCCGGCGACCGGGCGACAGCGATCGAGTTGTTGCGCGCCGAGGAGCCGAAGGTCGCGACCCTTGATCTGGGGCTGCCGCCGGATCCCGACGGTACCAGCGAGGGCTTCGCCACGCTGCAGGAGATTCTGCGTCTCAAGCCCGACACCAAAGTGATCGTCGCGTCCGGTCACGGGGCTCGGGAAAGCGCGCTCAAGGCCATCGCGCTGGGCGCGTATGACTTTTACCAGAAGCCGGTGGATTTCGACGAGCTGGGCCTGATCGTCAAACGGGCCTTCCACGTGAAGGCGCTGGAGGACGAGAACCGCCGGCTGACGGAGAGCGTGCCCAGCAGCTTGCCGGGCGGCATCATCACCGCGTCGCCCAATATGCTCAAGGTCTGCCAGATGGTGGAGCGGGTGGCCGGCACCGACGTGTCGGTCATGCTGCTGGGGGCCTCCGGTACCGGCAAGGAGCTGCTGGCGCGCGGCCTGCATCAGGCCAGCCGCAGGGCCAAGGGACCGTTCATCGCCATCAACTGCGCGGCCATTCCCGAGAACCTGCTTGAAGCCGAGCTGTTCGGCTACGAGAAGGGCGCCTTCACCGGCGCCATCAAGACCACCGAGGGCAAGATCGAGCTGGCTCAGAAGGGGACTCTGTTCCTTGACGAAGTCGGCGACATACCTCTGCCATTGCAGGTGAAGTTGCTTCGCTTCATTCAGGAACGGGTGATCGAGCGCATCGGGGGGCGCAAGCCCATTGATGTGGATGTCCGCATCGTCTGTGCCACCCATCGCAACCTGACGCAGATGATCGCCGAGGAGCGGTTCCGCGAGGATCTTTATTATCGGCTTGCGGAAATCGTCGTCACCATCCCGTCACTCGCCGAGCGCGATGGTGACGCGACGCTGCTGGCGCACCACTTTCTCAATCGCTTCAATCGTGAACTGGGTCGCTCGCACAAGGGGTTCACGCCGGACGCTCTTGCCGCGCTTAACAGCTGGAAATGGCCCGGCAACGTGCGCGAACTGGAAAACCGTCTGAAGCGTGCCGTCATCATGTCGGAGGGCAATCGGTTATCCGCAGCCGATCTTGATCTCGACGACAAGGATGCCGACACCGAAATGCTCAACCTCAAACAGGTGCGGGAGGAAGCCGATCGACGCGCCATTCGTCAGGCTCTTGCACGCGCCGACGGCAATATCACGAACGCTGCCAAACTGCTGGGGATCAGCCGGCCGACCTTTTACGACCTGCTGCGCCAGTATAGCATAAAGGTTTGACCATGCCCTTTGCCTTCAACGCGCTGAACGGAGAGTTCCTCATGTCGCGCCTCAAGATCGTCACCCGCAACAGCCTGCTGGCCGCCGTCGCGGTCACGGCGACCGCCGTCACCATCCCGCTGGCGTCGCCCGCCCGGGCGGATGCGTCGACCTCGGCCGCCGGCGCCCTGTCCAAGGCGCAGACCCATTACAATCGAGGCGATTATCGAGCCGCGATGATCGAGCTGAAGAACGCGCTCAGGGCCAACCCGAAGAACGCCCAGGCGCGCGTGCTGCAGGCGCAGGTTTATCTGCGCATGCAGCAGGGCATCGCCGCCCAGACGGAAGTGGAAGCCGCCCGCCGTGCCGGTGTGTCCAAGGACAATACCCGTCACCTGATGGCCGAGGCCATGGTGTTGCAGCGCCGCTTCAATGACGCGCTGGAGGAAACCCGCGCTGGCACCGTGCCTGCCACCCATGCCGCCGAGGCCGCCCGTGTGCGCGGCCTGGCCTACCTCGGCTTGCGGCAAATGGACAAGGCCCGGGAGGAGCTGACCAAGTCAGACCAGCTCAATCCGCGCAACGTCCAGACCAAGCTCGACCTGTCGCGCTACTATGGCGCCAACCGTGACCGGGCGAACGCCGAACTGAACGTCGATCGTGCGTTGCAGCTTGACCCGCGCAACGTCAAGGCGCTGGTGATGAAGGGCGACATCGTTCGCGCGACCCAGGGGCTGGAAAAGGCGCTGCCGCTGTTCAGCCAGGCCTTGCAGATCGACCCGCGCAGTCTTGAGGCGCTGCTGGAGCGTGCCGCGACCTATACCGACCTGCGGCGTGACAAGGAGGCGATGGATGACCTCAAGCGGGTGCAGGCGCTGGTGCCGGATCATCCGCTGTCATTCTATCTCCAGGCGGTGATGCAGACCCGTGCCCGCAAGTTCCAGGAAGCCCTGGCGCTGATGGGCCGCACCAAGGGGCTGCTCAACAATTATCCGCCGGCGATGCTGCTGCAGGGCGTCATCGCCTATGAGACCAACAATTTGCAGCAGGCACAGACGTTCCTGTCGAAGCTGCTGGAAGTTGCACCCGGGCATGATCTGGCCCGGCGTCTCTATGGTGCCACCCTGCTGCGCAACGGCGACCCCGATGGCGCGCTGAAGGCGCTCAGGCCGCTGCTCGACAGAGGTGCCAAGGATTCCCGGTTGCTGGCACTGGTGGCCTCGGCTCATGCCCGCAAAGGGGACTTCGACGAGTCGGAGAAATTCCTGCAGCAGGCCGTCGCCGCCGAACCGGACCAGGCTTTGCTGCGTACCCAGCTGGCGATGACGCGCGTGGCCCAGGGCGACACCATGTCTGCCTCCCGCGATCTTGACGCCGTTCTCAAGGAAGATCCCAAGTCACTTCAGGCGCTGATGATGTCGGCACTGGTGAACATGCGCTCAGGCGATTTCAAGAAGGGCCTCGCCGCCGCCGAACGGCTGGTGAAGACCTATCCGGATCTCGCCATCGGCTACAACATGCGCGGCGCCGCCTACCTCGGGCAGAGCAAGTACAAGGAGGCGGAAGCCAACTTCCGCACCGCCATCCAGAAGAAGCCAAGCTATCACGAGGCACGGCGCAATCTGGCTCAGCTGCTGGCGGCGCAGGGCAAGTATGAGGAGGCCAAGCGCGAGTTGCAGCGGGCGCTGGAGGCGGACTCCAACAACGTCAAGACGCTGGTGGCGCTGGCCAATCTCTCCGGCATGCAGGGCAAGAGGAAGGAGAAGGTCGACTGGCTGCGCAAAGCGGTGGCCGCCGCTCCCCAGACCATGGGACCGCGCGCCCAGCTGGTGCAGGCCTACATGGAGACCGGTGACACCAAGTCGGCGTTGACCGAGGCCTCGGCACTGGATCGTGACTTCAGCTCCGACCCGCGCGCGGTCGACGTGGTGGGGCGTGCCCAGGCTGCCGCCAAGCAGTACACGGCCGCCGCCGGAACCTTCGAGCGCCTGACCCGGCTGATGCCGGATTCGGTGGGCGCGCGCGTGCTCTATGCCCGCGCCCTGTCCTCCGACAACCGGACCGATGCCGCGCGCCGGGCCTATGTGTCGGCGCTGTCGATCAAGGGTCAGGACACCAGCCAGGTGCTGCTTGACCTGATGGCGCTGGAGGCGCGGGCCGGCAACTTCGACAAAGCTGTGGGCTACGCCAACCAGCTGAAGAAGGAGTATCCCAAGAAGAACGTCGCCGACGCGACCCTGGGCAACCTCTACATGTCCGCCAAGCAGTGGGCGAAAGCGGCGCAGTCTTACGAGGCGGCCCGCGCCAGGGGCTTCAACAAGCTGGTGGCGATCAACCTGTCGCAGGCCTATGTCAACATGGGGCAGCCGGCCAAGGGCATCGCGGTGCTGCAGGACTGGCTGAAGCGGCAACCGAAGGATCTGGGCGCCCGGATCGCCATCTCCGACATCCACATGCGCAACAAGCAATACAAGGAAGCGCTGGCGCAATATACGGCGATGGGACCGGCGGCCAGCAAGAACGCACTGGTGCAGAACAACATCGCCTGGATCTACGGCGAGATGGGTGACAAGCGCGCGATTCCGACCGCCGAGGCCGCCGCCCGGCTGGCGCCGGATTCACCGGAGATCGCCGATACCCTCGGCTATATGCTGGTGACAAAGGGTGGCGACGTGAAACGCGGCCTGCTGCTGTTGCAGAAGGCGGCCGAGAAAATGCCCAACGATCCCAACGTCCGCTATCATCTCGCGCTTGCATACCGGGCGAATGGCCGCCCGCGCGACGCCGCCCGCGAACTGGAAGCTATCCTGAACAAATACAAGAACTTCGATAGCATTGTACAGGCGCGCTCGGTGCTGCAGGCGATCAAGACCACGGGCCGCTGATCCCGCGGACGGCAACTACCCAGCATGCCGGACGGCCACTGTCCGGCATGATGCCGGGTCTGGTTCCGCGCTGCCTTTGGCGGCCGGATCCGGGCCCGGTTTGCTGTCGGGCCTTTACTGTCGGGCGACGGAACCGCCACGGCATCCGGAAGCGCCCCGAACACTGCGGTGTGCGCGGGGCGGCGCCATATAGGCGTCTTGCATGGCGCAAGACGCGTCCGGCAACGTCCGTGGTGCTGCCGCCTTTGATGCTGCTGTCTGGAATTTCGGGGGGTGTTACTGGTCGGAGCGGCGGGATTCGAACCCACGACCCCCAGACCCCCAGTCTGATGCGCTACCAGGCTGCGCTACGCTCCGACCACGCAGGCCTTCTAAGGAGATGGGGGGCATTGTGCAAGCCCCCTGCCGCGTTCGCTCCCAAATCATGCCGCGTCGGCGGCTCATCCTGTTGGTCTCTGTCACGAATCGCCGTCGCCGCCGCTTGCGCGCACGCGATGCGACCGGTCAACGGTCGCTATGCGCTGCAGCCGCCCGAGCGGGCATGGTTAAGCTTTTGATGTCGCGTCAGAATTGGTGCCGCCGCCGGGCATTCTCGTGCAAGGCGCCGGAGTGGAATGCGCATGAATCCCTGCATTGCACCATTATTTATCGATATGCGTAAAAATGATGGACAGTTCTTCGCATTGATCCTATGTTCCCGCGCAATTCGCTGTGGCAAGGCGTAAAATCAACGTGGGAGGAATATCAATGGCATCTTCAATGACGTCCGCGGCTGTGCGTCGGGTCCGCCTGCTCTCCATGCTGGTGGCAGGAGCGTCCGCACTGGCTCTGGTTGTGCCGGCCGCGGTGGCGCAGACAGCCAGTGTCGGTCTTGAGGAGATTGTCGTCACGGCCCAGAAGCGGGCGGAGAATGTGCAGGAAGTGCCGATCGCGATCTCGGCGGTGACCGGCGAGTTCATCGACTCGCGCGATATCAGTTCGATTGATCGCCTTGGGTCCCTGGCGCCGAACGTCAAGATCGAACGCGCCCCCAGCAGCAAGACGATCTCGCAGATTTCCATTCGCGGCTCGGTGACCATCAATCCGGCCATCACCTGGGAGCCGGCGGTCGGCCTGTATCTCGATGGCATCTACATCGCCAAGGCGCAGGGTTCGATCTTTGATGTTGCCGACCTGGAACGCATCGAGGTGCTGCGTGGGCCGCAAGGCACGCTCTATGGTCGCAACACGCTGGCGGGTGCCGTCAACCTGATCACCAAGAAACCGTCCGGCGAGCTGGGCGGATCATTCACCGCCACCTACGGCAACTATGATCAGTGGAAGCTCGGGGGATCGCTTGACCTCCCCAGGTTCGGCATCTTCAGCGCCAAGATATCGGGCGAGATCAAGAAGCGGGACGGCTTCGTCAAAGTGGTGCCCAACACCGTGCCCAACGTCTTTCTCGCCGGGCCGCCGGCCGTGGATGAGGTCAGCAACCTCGATGGCAAGAGCGGCCTCGTGCAGCTGCGCGCCGAACCCTCCGACTGGCTGACTGTCGATTACATGTTCGATATCAGTGAGTATGATCAGCAGCCCGACTATGCGCAGCTGGTTCACATCAATCGCAATGGCGACCCGCGCGACATCTTTGATCCCAACTCGCCCGGCTACCCCTTTGGCGGCCTGTATTTCCCGCTTGATCTCTATGAGAACAGCAAGCGGCAGACAGTTGCGAGCCTTGATGCCGACCCGCATCGGGAATACTCCAGAACCTGGGGTCATGCCCTGACCATCGAGGCCGATCTCGGCAGCGCGGTGCTGAAGTCGATCACCTCGTACCGGGACTTGAAGTGGCAGGATAATCTGGATCTGGACGGCTCGCCGCTGCCGGTGGCGTTCACGCAACGCTTCACCGATTACGACGCCTTCAGTCAGGAGTTGCAGCTCGCCGGCGACGCCGGTCGCCTGAACTATGTGGTTGGCCTCTACTACTTCGATGACTCGGCCTATACCAGCAATCCGCAGCGGTTCTTCGCCGGAGGCGCCGTTTACGATTCTCGCTACGGCTCCGACACCACGGCATTTGCCGCCTACAGCCAGTTCGATTTCTCGTTGACGGACCAGATCACCTTGACCGGTGGCCTGCGCTATACCCATGAGAAGAAGGATATCGAGCGCTATTTCGCCATTCTCGCCGATTCGGCCATCGACCCGGAATATCTGCCGCTGACGGTGCTGGATGTTGCCAAGGGAGACGTGCCGGACGCCAAGTACAACACGATGACCCCATCGTTCGTCGTGCGCTACGAGCCGCACAAGGGGCTGAACGTCTACGCGAAATATGCTCGCGGCTTCAAGTCGGGCGGCTTCAATGGCGAGACCAGCTCCATTGACGAACTGCTGCAGCCCTATGATCCGGAAAAGGTCGACTCCT
Organism: Parapedomonas caeni; assembly: GCF_041060555.1. Lineage (NCBI taxonomy): Bacteria > Pseudomonadati > Pseudomonadota > Alphaproteobacteria > Sphingomonadales > Sphingosinicellaceae > Parapedomonas > Parapedomonas caeni. Next base: position 23,042 of record NZ_JBEUDS010000003.1, read on the forward strand.
ATGAAGTCGGCATGAAGTCGCGTCTGCTCGACGGGCGTCTGCAACTCAACCTTGCGGCGTTCTGGGATGAGCACAAGGATATCCAGCTGTCGGTGTTCACCGGCCGCAATGCAGCGGAGTCCTTCGTGCTCAATGCCGCCCGGGCACGCATCCGCGGTCTGGAAATCGAGTCGACCATGAAGCCGAGCGACAACCTGCTGGTCAGCGCCGCCTTCGCCTATCTCGATGCCAAGTACCTGTCCTACATCGATGGCGGGGTGGACGTCTCCGACAACCGGGCATTCCCGCACACGCCGAAATACACCGCGTCGGTGAGCGCCGACTGGACGGCCTGGCAGGGGGACATGGGCAAACTCAACCTCATCGCCGACATGAGCTTCGTCTCGAAATACTACACCTATCCCTATGCCTTGCGGACGGAGGCGGCATCCGACCAGATCGCCAGCAACACCCGGTCGCAAGGGCGCACGATCGTCGATCTGCGAGCGACATTGAGCGAAATTCCGGTCGGGTCTGCCGAAGCCAAGGTCTCGTTGTGGGTGCGTAATCTGTTCAAGGAGGACAACCCGCAGAATTTCATCGACTTCGGCCCCAATTTCGGCGGCTTGACGGTTGGCTATTTCCCCGATCCCCGGACCTACGGTCTGACTGTCGGCGTCAATTTCTGACCTCGTGATTATGCAGGTCGCGACCCGGCCTGCCCGATAGCAAACGACGGCCATCTTACGGATGGCCGTCGTTTGTGCGTTGTACGGCCACCCGCCGCAAGCTCTTGTGCCCGCTGGCATCTTTGGGGATAGTTGGCGCCTGTTGGCAGGCAATACGACGGCGGCTCGGCTCGACGGGATGGGGTTTTTTCCTATCATGCTGATGTTATTTGTTATTGTTTTTACTTGGGGGTGGGATGACGGATCGAATGGCGCCACGATGGCGATGCCGCCGCCGGGCATGGTTGGTTGAGGGCGGCAATGGCTGACCTGCAGGGAGTTGACATGGCAGTGCTCACCCAGGCGCTGCGCCGGCGCTGGCGGCGCGACGCGATGGTGACGGCCGTGACGGCGCTGTCGGCTGGCGCTGCCTCGGACACGTTCGCCGTCGATGTCGCCCTGAACGAGGAGTTGCGTTCGCTGATCTTCCAGCGGTCACCCAGTGGTGGCCCGGTGGAGGGGGCCTTGCCAAAATATGTGCAGGCGCGGTTGCAGCGGCGGGTGCAGGAGCACGGTCTGCCGGTGGCTGAGGTGGTCTGCATTCTCGAACCGGAGGACCGGCTGGGTCAGGGGTTCCTGATGCAGCGGGTGGCGGGCGAAAGCCTGGCACCAAAATATCTGCGGGACGATACCTTCGCGCCGGCGCGTGCCGTCATGGCCCAGCAATGTGGTTCCATTCTCGCCCGGCTGCACGCACTGCCGACTGACCTGTTCAAGGACTTGCCGCTCGCCCGCGCGTCAACCACCGACCAGATCGCGCGGCTGGAGGCCATGTATCGCGGTTTCGATGTCGATCTGCCGGTGTTCGAACTTGCCTTCTCGTGGCTTAAGCGACATGTCCCGCCGCCGGTCGGCACTGCCCTCGTCCATGGGGATTTCCGCTCCGGCAATTTCCTGGTCCAGCCCGCCGAGGGCATCGTCGCGGTGCTCGACTGGGAACTGGCGCATATCGGCGACCCGCTGGAGGATCTGGGCTGGCTGTGCGTCAACAGCTGGCGGTTCGGCAACTGGCGGCTGCCGGTGGGCGGCTTCGGCGACCGGGAGGATCTGTATGCGGCCTACCAGGCGGCCGGAGGCCATATTGACCGGCCGGCGATGTGGTTCTGGGAAATCTATGGCACGCTGCGCTGGGGATTGAGCTGCCTGCAACTGGCGCACCAGCACCTTTCCGGCAGTGTGGTGTCGGTGGAGCGTGCGGCGATCGGTCGGCGGGTGTCGGAGACGGAAATCGACCTGCTGCACCTGATCGACAAGGGTACGATCTGAACAAGGGCGGAACGCATGGCCATTCCCAACGCGGTTGATCTTGTCCAGGCGGTGCGGCGTTTCCTGGAACAGGAGATCGCCCACGACCTCAAGGGGCGCAAGGCCTTTCACGCCAAGGTGGCGGCCAATGCACTGGCCATTGTCGAGCGCGAACTGAGCCACAACCTGCCGCTGATCGAGCGGGAAGCCTATGGCGCACTGCTCGGTCGTCAGGGCAGCGCCAAGGCGCTGCGCCAGGCGCTGTGCGCGGCGATCCGCGACGGCGCGCTGGACGACCGTTCTCCCGGAGTGCTCGACGCGCTCAAGGCCGTGACGGTCGCCCGCATGGCGGTCGACAATCCGAAATATTCCACCTTCCTGCGGATGACCAGTCGCTGAACCTGCTCGTCTCCCGTCTTGGGACGGCGGCCGTCAGGCCGCGGCGTGGGCGACCACGGCATCGGCGAGTCGGCCCACCAGCTCGGTATGGTGGTCGAAACGGGCCTCATAGGTGCCGGCACCCTCGGTGAGCGAGCGAAGCTCGATGATGAGGTCGTGCAGCTCCGCTTCCGGCATGTGGGCATCCACCGTGTCCCAGCCCGGCCAGCCGTCCCGGACGTCAAAGCCGAGAATATGGCCGCGCCGGGTGCTGATGATCTGGTTGGCCTTGGCAGTGTAGACCGACGGCACATGGATGCGCACCAGCTGGATTGGTTCCAGCAGCACTGGCGCGCACAGGGGCAGGGCTTCGGCGATGGCTTGCCGGCCGACGGTCTGGAAGGCCATGTCGGAAGAGTCCACCGCGTGGAACTTGCCGTCGGTCAGCGTCACCGCCACGTCGACCACCGGGAAGCCCAGCGGACCGCGCTTCAGCCCCGCCCGCACGCCTTCCTCGACGCTGGGAATGTACTGGCGCGGGATGGCGCCGCCGGTGATGCGGTCGGTAAAGCTGAAGCCTGTCGGCGCCACCTGCGGCTGAACCTCGATCGTCACGTCGCCGAACTGGCCGTGACCGCCCGACTGCTTCTTGTGACGGGCGTGGTGAGTGACACCCTTGCGGATGGTCTCGCGATAGGCGACCTGCGGCCGGTGGGTGCGGACGTCGAGCCCGAAGCGCGATTTCAGCCGCTCCAGCGTCACCGCCAGATGCACCTCGCCCTGGCCTGAGAGCAGCAGTTCGCCGGTCTCCCCGTGATGGACGAACGACAGCGACGGATCCTCCTCGGCGAGCTTGGCCAGCGCGCCGGAGAGCTTCACCTCGTCGTTGCGGTTGGCCAGCGACAAGGCGACGGTGAACACCGGTGTCAATGGCGCCAGCACCGGCAGGGCAGGGCCGCCCAGGGTTTGTCCGGTCGCCGCCATATCCAGCTTGCCCAACCCCACCAGGTCGCCGGCCCTGGCGCTCGCCAGCTTTTCGGGTGTCTGGCCGTTGACCTTGAACAGGCCGGCGACGCGCTGGCCATCGAGGGTGTCGCCCTCCTTCAGGGCGCCGCGCAGCAGGCGCGTCACGGACAGCTTGCCGCCATGGGGCGTATGAATGGTCTTGAGCACCAGACCCAGCGGTCCATCCTCGGCAGTGACGCCCAGGCGTGCTTGCGACATCTCCAGTGGCGGCAGTTCATGGCGTAACGCCTTGAGCAGGCGGCGGGTACCTTCGTCGAGCGTCGCGGCCGCCAGAAGCACCGGCGCGATCTTGCCCTGCTGCACGTCCAGCGCCAGATCGTGGAACACCTCGTCGTGGCTCGGTGTCAGGTTGTCCAGCAGTTCTTCCAGCAAATGGTCGTCGAAGTCGGCGAGCTGTTCCAGCATCGCCATCCGGTCGGAGAGCACCCGTTCGCGCAATACCTCGGGCAGGGGGATGATCTCGGATGGCTGGCCGGGTCGGTAGAGGTGGGCCTGTTCGGCGGCGAGGTCGACGTAGCCGGTGATATGGCCTTCCTCGCGGATGGGGATGTGGCGCAACACGACGGGCGCGCCCGAGACGCTGGCCAGCGCCTCGACAGCGGCACGGATCGAGCCCTGCGCCTTATCGACCTTGTTGAAGACGATGAAACGCGGCAGTCGGAGCTGTTCGATGGCGTGGAGCAGCGGTGCCAGGGTGAAGATGCGGGCATCGTCGGGTTCGGTGACGATGATGGCGGCATCGACGCCGGGCAGGACGCTCAAGGTTTCCTGCAGGAACTCCACCGAGCCGGGGCAGTCGATGAACGCATACCGTTCGCCCATGAACTCGGTGTGGGCGACGTTGAGCTCGACGCCCATCTCGCGGGTGCGCGCTTCCGGGGAGGTGTCACCGAACACCCGCGTGCCGGGTCGTCGGGTCAGCTGGCCGGTGACAGCGAGGATGCTTTCGAGCAAGCTGGTCTTGCCCGACTGGTAAGGACCCACCAACGCAACGACACGCACTTCCCCATGACCGAATGATGCCATGACGCTCTCCCCTATGGCCGGCACCGTGGCGCGAAGGACGCTAGCTCAATTGCCGAGGTTCTGGGCGCCACGGGGAAACAGTGGCTGACGCGGCGACTATAGCCTGCTTGGCCGGCGGGCGCGACCCCGCCCTGTCGGCTTTGGCAGGCGGCGCGCTGACATGCCGCGCCTATGGTGCGGGCGCTCAGGAGTCCGGTGGAGGAGAGGAAAGGCATGGCGACGATGCGGCAATGGGTGCTGGCGGATCGCCCGACCGGGCGGCCACTCAAGGAGGACGACTGGGCGCTGCGCGCGGTCCCGGTGCCGGAACCGGCGGACGGCCAGTTTCTGGTGCGGCTGCTGTGGCTCGGCTTCGACCCCGCGCAGAAGGGCTGGATGGAGAACGTCGCCGATTATGTGGCGCCGATGGCGCTGGGCGATGTCATGCGTGGCTCCGGCGTCGGTCAGGTGGTGCGCTCCCGTCATCCCGATTTTGCGGAGGGCGCCCTGGTGGCAGGCCAGTTCGGCTGGCAGGAATTTGCCCTGAGCGACGGTCGCGACGTTGATCCGGTGCTGCCGGGCGTGCCGCCGACGGCGATGCTGGGGGTGCTGGGGCTGACCGGCCTTACCGCCTATTGCGGCCTGTTCAAGCTCGGCGAGCCTATCGCTGGCGATACGGTTCTAGTGTCGGGGGCGGCGGGCGCCACCGGGTCGGTGGTCGGGCAGCTGGCCCGCCTGGCTGGCTGTCGGGTGGTCGGCATCGCCGGTGGCGCCGACAAGTGCGCCTGGCTGACCGGGGAGCTGGGCTATGACGCCGCCATTGACTACAAGGCCGGCCCGATCCGTCCCCGTCTCAAGGCACTGCTGCCTGGCGGCGCCGACGTGGTTTACGACAATGTCGGCGGTGCCATCCTCAACGACATGCTGGCGCACATCGCCACCGGCGCCCGGGTGGTGATCTGCGGCGGCATCTCCCGCTATCAGACCGGGCGGATGCCGGCCGGGCCGGAGAATTATTTCAACCTGGTGTTCCGCCGCGCCACCATGCGCGGCTTCATCGTGCTCGACTGGGCCGCCGAGTTTCCCGCCATCCGGCGCCGGCTGGCTGGCTTTATCGCCGACGGTCGGCTGCAATACCGCGAGGACATCCAGCACGGCTTCGAGAACGCCCCGCGCACGTTGATGCGACTGTTCGAGGGCGCCAATTTCGGCAAGCAGCTGCTGCAGCTGGCCGAGCCGGCCTGAGGTCCGAACCCGCCATCGCCACGATGGGGGGCTCGCCCGGGCGGCGATTGCGCCCGTGCCGGGCCTGCGCCATCATCCGCGCCGATGCCCGTCGGGATCGCGGGCTGTGACAGCCATGGGCCCTGTGGGGCCAGAGTAGGGGGAGACGCATGTCGCTGGTTTTTTACGGATTGCCGCTGTCGCCATTTGTCATGCGCGTGGCCATGGCCGCGCGCCTGAAGGGGCTCGATCTGCCGATGACGCCACCGCCGGGTGGTTTCGGGTCGGAGGAATATCGCAAGGTCAACCCGCTGGGTAAAATCCCCTCGCTGGAGATCGACGGCCGGGTGCTGCCGGAGTCGGAGGTGATCTGCGAATATCTCGACGATCTGCACCCGACGCCGGCGCTGCGCCCCGCCGACCCGGAAGCGCGTGCCCGTAACCGGCTGCTGTCGCGGGTGGCGGACATCTACGTGATGAACCCGATGCTGCCGATCTTCCGCAACCTCGATCCGGCCACCCGCGACCCGGCGGCCATCGCCACGGCGGTCGCCGACAGCCTGGCCGGGCTCGACAAGCTGGAGGCCTTCATCCAGCCGGGGCCGTGCGCGCAGGGCGACACGCTGACCCTGGCTGATTGCGCGCTGGTGCCGATCCTGCTGTTCGTCGAGAAAGTACCGCCGATGTTCGGTGGTCCGGCCGACAGTTTCGCCGGCCGGCCGAAGGTCGCCGCCTACTGGCAGGCGGTGCAGGCCAATCCGGTGGCTGCTGGCATTCTGGCCGAGATGAAGGCGGCGCTGGCGGCGGTGGGCTTCTGACAGGCGACGGTAGGGCAAAGGGGCGACCCCGGTGGGGCCGCCCCTTGTCGTGAACGCCGATCGCCAGGGCTATTGAGCCGTCAGGCCGCCATCGACGACGAATTCCGCGCCGGTGATGTACTTGGCATCGTCGGAGGCGAGGAAGGCGATCATGGCGCCGATGTCCTCCGGCTGGCCCAGATCGCCCATCGGAATCGCCTGCTTGATGATGTCGAACTGTTCCGGATTGTCGCGCATGGCGACCTTCTGCATGTCGGTCCAGATCGAGCCCGGGTGCACCGAGTTGACGCGGATGTGTTCGCGCGCGCTTTCCATGGCGATGGTCTTGGTCATCAGCCGGATGCCGCCCTTGCTCGCGGAGTAGGCGGCGGTGCCCGGCACGCCGATCAGGCCGGCGACCGACGACAGGTTGATGATCGAGCCGCCGCGACCCTGCTTGCGCATCTGGGCCAGTCCTGCCCGGCAGCCGTAGAACACGCTGGTGAGGTTGACGTCGATCTGCTTGTGCCAGTCGGCGGCGGTGACCACGTCCATCATCCGCAGCACCGCGATGCCGGCGTTGTTGACCAGAATGTCGAGGCTGCCGAACTGGCTGACGGTGGCGTCGATTACCGCCGCCCATTGCGCTTCATCGGTAACGTCCTGCGCCATGGCGGCGGCCTGGTGGCCGGCCGCGCGCAGCTCGGCGGCCCGGGCCTCGACGCCGGCGACATCGAGATCGGTCAGCATCAGGCGGGCGCCTTCCTGCGCCAGCCGCTGGGCGGTGGCGAAACCCAGGCCGCCCGCGGATGCCGCGCCGGTGACCAGCGCGACCTTGCCGTTCAATCCCTTCATGTTGCTCTCCCCTCAAGGTTCTGGCGATGGTGCCGCCGGTGGCGGCCGTGCGCATCGGCTTGTCTGTCCGGTCCGCAACCTGCCCGACGGGCGGCGGCGCGCCTATCGGCCAAAAAGAATAGGGCGCCCGGGACGAGCGGCAACCGGTCGTCTTAGTGGATTTGACAGTGGGCGGTGCGCGCCCCGGGGCTTATCTCGGAAGCGTGGAAGTAACGCAGGATCGCGCCATGTCTAGCACGTCGCAACAGCGCCCCATCGCCGAGGGCCTCTTCACCTGGCCGGCGGCCGAGCCGCGCCTGATCGGCGGGCGTAACCGCGAGACCGGCCGGATCGTCTTTCCCATGCCCACCGGCAACGAGGCGGCCCGCTACGAGGCAGTGGCGCTCGGTCGACAGGGCACCTTGTGGTCGTGGACCGTGCAGCGCTTCCTGCCCAAGTCGCCGCCCTATGCCGGGCCGGAGACGCCGGAGACCTTCCGCCCCTATGCGCTGGGCTATGTCGAGCTGCCGGGCGAGGTGATCGTCGAGAGCCGGCTGGTGGACGTCGACCCGGAGACCCTGCGCATCGGCCAGCCGATGGAGCTGACGATCGTGCCGTTCAAGACCACCGCCGAGGGTGTCGAGGTGTTCACTTACGCCTTCCGCCCCGCCACCTGACAGGACAAGACCCATGGACGTATGCATCGTCGGCATCGGCATTCACCCCTTCGGACGCACCGAGGGCGTCAGCGGGCTGGAACAGGGGGTGTTCGCCGCCCGCCAGGCACTCGCCGATGCCGGTCTCGACTGGGCCGATGTCAACTGCGCCTATGGCGGTTCGGATGCTTCCGGCAAGGCCGACATCATGGTCAACCATCTCGGCCTGACCGGTTTGCAGTTCATCAACGTCGCCAATGGCTGCGCCACCGGCGGCAGCGCGCTGTTCGGCGCCTATTCGGCCATCAAGTCGGGCGAGTTCGAGGTCGCCATGGCGGTGGGCTTCGACAAGCATCCGCGCGGCAGTTTCGACCCCAATCCGGCCGACTGGGGCCTGCCGCAATGGTATGGCGACACCGGCTTCATGCTGACGACCCAATTCTTCGCCGCCAAGATTCAGCGCTACATGGCGCTGCACGGCATTTCCCGCCAGAGCCTGGCGCTGGTGGCCGAGAAGGCGTTCCACAATGGCGCGCTGGCGCCGCACAGCTGGCGCAAGCAGCCGGTGGACGTCGACACCATTCTCAACAGCCAGATGGTCAATGACCCGCTGACCAAGTTCATGTTCTGCTCGCCCGCCGAGGGCGGCGTGGCGCTGCTTCTCGCCTCGGAGCAGCGCGCCAGGGCGCTGGGCGTGCCGCTGGTGCGGCTGAAGGCGGCGATCGTCCGCTCGCGCCAGCAGGGCTCGTTCGAGGTGTTCGCGCCGTCGATCGACGTCGAGCGCGGGCTGGGCGCGACGCCGATCGCCTCGCGGGCGGCGTTCGAGGCCGCGGGCGTCGGTCCGGAGGATGTCGATGTCGCCCAGCTGCAGGACACCGAGTCGGGTGCCGAGATCATGCACATGGCGGAAAACGGCTTCTGCGCCGATGGCGACCAGGAAAAGTGGCTGACGGAGCGGGCGACGTGGATCGGCGGGCGCCTGCCGGTCAATACCGATGGCGGCTGTCTGGCCTGCGGTGAGCCGATTGGCGCGTCGGGTCTGCGCCAGGTCTATGAGAACGTGGTGCAGCTGCGCGGCGCCGGCGGTGCCCGCCAGGTGCCGGGCACGCCGCGCATCGCCTATAGTCATGTCTATGGCGCGCCGGGCATCTCCGGCGTCACCATATTGGAACGCTGAAACGAACGGCCTGAGGGAGGACGAACATCATGGACCTGAAACTGAAGGGCAAGACCGCGCTGGTCACTGGCTCCACCAAGGGCATCGGCCGCCGCATCGCCGATCTGCTGGCCGACGAGGGCGCCAACGTCGGCATATGCGCCCGCAACGCCGAGGAAGTCGCCGCCACCGTCAAGGCGCTGGAGGCCAGGGGTGTCAAGGCATTCGGCCAGACCGTCGATGTTGGCGACAAGGACGCGCTGCTGGGCTGGATCAACGCCGCCAGCGACGCGCTGGGCGGGCTGGACGTGTTCGTCTCCAACGTCTCGGCCGGCGGCGGCATGGAGGGCGATGCCTCCTGGCAGAAGAACTTCGACTATGACCTGATGCCGACGGTGCGCGGTGTCGAGGCCGCCAGCGCGCTGATGGAAAAGCAGGGCGGCGGCTCGATCGTGCTGATCTCCTCCACCGCCGCCATCGAGACCTTCATCGCGCCCCAGGCCTACAACGCCATCAAGGCCGCGCTCATCACTTACGCCAAGCAGCTGAGCCAGGCGCTGGCGGCCAAGAACATCCGGGTCAACACGGTGTCGCCGGGCCCGATCTATTTCGCCGGCGGCGCCTGGGCGTGGATCGAGTCCGAAATGCCCGACCTCTACAAGGCAACGCTCGCCCAGCAGCCCAACGGCCGCATGGGCACACCGGAGGAAGTGGCCAGCGCGGTCGCCTTCCTGGCCGGCGAGGCTTCAAGCTGGATCACCGGCGTCAACCTGGTGGTCGATGGCGGCTTCACCAAGCGGGTGCAGTTCTGATGGCCAGTCGCAAGACGGTCTATTTCGTCGCCTCGGGCAAGTATCACGACATCGACTTTGCCCGGCTGGAGGTGCTGAAGCTGCTGGCCGAGCACGACTATATCCGCACCATCGTGGCGCCGGACTATGCCGACACCGCGGCGATCGCGGCCAGCGATTTCCTGATTTCCTATACCTGCGACGTGGTGCCGACGGCCGAACAGACCCAGGTGCTGCGAGATTATGTCGCCAGCGGCAAGCGCTGGTTCGCGCTGCACGGCACCAACTCCATCCTGCGCTTCCTGGCCAATGGTTTGGTGGACGCGCCGGAGGAGAACAACCCGTTCATGGAGCTGCTGGGCACCCAGTTCAAGGCCCACCCGCCGATCGGCCCGTTCAAGGTCGAGGTGGTGGACAAGGCCCACCCGCTGACCCAGGGCATCGATGATTTCGAGGTGGTGGACGAGCTCTACCTGTCCAAGCCGTTCGGGCCGATCCGCACGCTGATGAAGACCCGTTTCAAGGGAGAGGCGACCGGCTTCGTCGATGCCCAGTGGGACACCGATGACGTGCCGCTTTTCTATCTGCGCGATTTCGGCCAGGGCGCGGTGCTCTACATCACCCTGGGTCATTGCCGGGGTCATTATGACCTGCCTACCCTGGTGCCCTATTACCCGCACCCCGAGCGGTGTGCCTGGAATTACCCTGTGTACTACGATCTGCTGCGCCGTGGCATCCGCTGGGCGTTGCAGGAGTTCTGAGAGTAACGCCCATGGATATGTCCTTCTCCGCCGAGGAACTGGCCTTTCGTGACGAGGTGCGGGCCTTCCTGCGCGACAACCTGCCCGATCAGTTGCGGGTCGCCACCCACAACACCACCAGCGTGTTCGTCGAGAAGGACGTCAATCTCGAATGGCAGCGTATTCTCCACGCCAGGGGGTGGCTTGCCTACCAGTGGCCGGTCGAGGTCGGTGGTACCGGCTGGTCGCCGGTGCAGCGTTATATTTTCGAGAGCGAGTGCGCGCGCGCCGGCGCGCCGACGCTGGTCGCGCTCAGCATGAAGCTGGTGGCGCCGGTCATCTACACCTTCGGCACGCCCGAACAGAAGGCGCATTTCCTGCCGCGCATCCTGTCGGGCGACGACTACTGGTGCCAGGGCTTCTCGGAGCCGGGGTCGGGGTCGGATCTGGCCAGCCTGAAGACGCGGGCTGAACTGCAGGGCGACCACTATGTGGTCAATGGCACCAAGATCTGGACCACCCACGCGCATCACGCCAACTGGCTGTTCTGCCTGGTCAAGACCGATACCACGGTGAAGCCGCAGCGGGGCATCACCTTCCTGCTGATCGACATGAACCAGCCCGGCATCGAGGTGCGGCCGATCATCACCATGGCTGGTGACCACGATGTCAATCAGGTGTTCCTCGACAATGTGAAGGTGCCGGTCGCCCATCGCGTCGGTGCCGAGGGGCAGGGGTGGGATATCGCCAAGTTCCTGCTGGAGAACGAGCGCGGCGGCGCCTGGCACGCGCCGGGACTGATCGCCCAGTTCGAGAGCATCCGCGCCTCGGCGACCGGTCGCCCGAGCAGCCGACCGGGCGTGCCGCTGACCGACGATCCGGCGTTCGCCGCCAAGGCGGCCCGCCTTGAGCTGGAACTTTCGGCCTTCGAGATGATCGAGATGCGCATCCTCGGCGAGATGGCGCAGGGCCGGCGGCCGGGGCCGCAGACCTCGGTGGTCAAGCTGCTGGCCTCCAACCTGCATCAGGCAATCGACCAGTTCCGCCTCGACGTGTTCGGTTACGACGCGCTGCAACTGGAAACCCGGCGGCCGCTCTACGGCAATGACCGGCCGGAAGCCATTGGCGATCCGGACGCGCAGCTGGCCATGCCGGCCTATCTCAACAGCCGGGCCTGGACGATTTTCGGCGGCACCAACGAGGTGCAGAAAAGCATCATCGCCAAGACCGTGCTCGGGCTCTGATCCGGGGTATGAGGACAGGAATGCGAAAGCCGCCCGGTGTGAAGCCGGGCGGCTTGCTGAATGGGCATGGCCCCCAGGTCAGTTGGCGACCTCGACCTTGTTGAGTTCTTCCAGCAGACGCACCACATCCTCGGATGCGACCTCGACCTTATTGATCTCGGCCAGCGCTTCCTCCTCGCGCCCCTCGGCGTACAGACGGGCGGCCTCCTTGCCGTGCCTGTGGACCAGGGCATGCGGGCCTTCCAGTTCAGCGAAAGCGTGGCTGCACCGGTAGGGCGCGGCGGCGTCGCTGTAGTACCACTTGCCCAGCCGACAATGACGATGGTCGGACAGTTCATCGGCGTTGAGCTTCAGCCTGCCGTTCCACATGGCGACCAGGCGCTTTTTCCACATCACATGGTCGGCCTTGGCCAGCCGGATGATCTTGCCCTCGAAGGTCAGCTTGCTGATGGCGCGCAACTGCGGGCCGATGCCGGCTTCAAGTTGCTCCATGGCGGTGACCATGGCTTCCGATTGTTCGAGATTCTGCCGCGTCTTCTCGACGATGGTGTAGACACCGCCGGAGACCTCAGCCGCCGCCTGATTCTGTTGCTCGACGATGTCGGCGATATCGCCGATGCGGTCGGTCATCGCCTCCACCCGCTGGCCGATGGCCTGGATGCGTTCGCCGACATCGGTCACCAGCGCGAAACCTTCCTCGCTGTACTGGCTGACGGCACCGATACTGCCGACGATGTCGTTGACGTCCTTGCACAGCTCGCCGATACGGGTCTTGATCTCTTCCGCAGCGCCGGAAGCCTGCTGGGCAAGGTTCTTCACCTCGCCGGCGACGACCGCGAAGCCGCGACCGGCTTCACCGGCGCGCGAGGCCTCGATGGTGGCGTTGAGCGCCAGCAGCCGGGTCTGGGCGGCGATGACCTCGATCGAGCGGACAATGTCGCCGATCTGGGCGGTAGCCTTGCCCAGCGTCTCGACGCGCTCCCGCGTCACCGTGAAGGCCTCGACGATCTTCTCCATGGCGGTGACCGCCTGGCCAGTCTCGGCGACGCCGACCTTGGTCGCTTCCTGGACCTCGCTCGCCTCCTCGGCGGCGGTCTGGCAGTTGCGGTTGATCTCGCCGATGGACGCGACCATTTCCTCCACCGCCGCCGCCATGGTCTGGGTTTGGCCGGATACTTCCGAAGACGCGCTCAGCAGCCGGGCAGTGGCGATGGTCGTGTTGTTGGCGTGGATGCAGACATCGACGATATGGTCGGTGTTGTGCTGGGCATCATCATGCAGCTTTTCGCAAAGCTGCTGCAGAGCCTCGGCCAGCGGGCCATCCCGATGTTCCGGCCTGATCTTCAGGTCGCCGGCCAGCAGCCCCTGGATGCACCGCAGCGCATCCACATAATGCATGTCGAGCGTCGGGTCCGACTGACCGGCTTCGAAGGTGTCGGCGACAAGCGCCTGAAGTGCGGCGGCACCACTCATTGTTATCCCCCCTTATGATTCGCGCGGGTGTTCCCGCATCGGCATAGGGCGGTGATGGTAAAGAGATGGTGAACCAATTTGACAATACGGTGACGTCACGCCCTGGCGTGAGAAACCGGGTTGCCGGTCAGGCGGTGGCGAGCGCGTTGTAGCGTTCGATCTGGCAGGCGGCGTCGCCAAACAGGGTGGCAATCATCACCATGCGCTTGTGCAGATGGCTGACCACCAGCTCGTCGGTGGTGCCCATGCCGCCATGGAGCTGGATCGCCTCGTGGCCGAGCTTGAGACCGGCCTCGCTGATGAACGCCTTGGTGCCGGCGACGGTCCGCATCCAGGCGGCGCGACCAACCTCGGCGGAATCGGTCATCACGGCCTTGTAGAGCAGACCGCGCGACTGTTCGAGCCCGACATAGCCGTCGGCCATGCGGTGCTGGACGGCCTGGAAGGCGCCAATCGCCTGGCCGAACTGGTTGCGGGTCTTGACGTAGTCCAGCGTGGCGTCGAACAGCGCCGACATCAGGCCGATCGCCTCCCCGCACAGGGCGAGGCTGGTTTCCGTCACACTGTCCTCGAACGCCACCCAGGCGTCGCCTTCCGGGCCTAGCAGCGCCGTTGACGGCAAGGCTGTGCCATGGAAATCGACCTCCGAGGCGCTCTGGCCATCGGCGGTGCGATAATGCCGCCAGCCAAGCCCCGGCGTGTCGGCCGGTACCAGGAACAGTGACAGGCCGTCCGTGGCGTCGGTGGCGCCACTGGTACGGGCGAGCACCAGCAGGGCATCGGCGGTCTCGGCGTGCAGCACCAGCGTCTTCTGGCCATCGAGCGTCCAGCCGTCACTGGTACGCCGGGCGGTGGTGGCGACATGGGCGAGGTTGAAGCGACCGGTCCGCTCGGCATGGGCGACCGCCAGGCGCAAGTCACCGCCGATGATCCGGCCCGCCAGGTCGACGCGGCGCGGGTCGGCCGCCAGCCGGCGCAGCAGGCCGCCGGCGAACACCACCGTGGTGATGAACGGCTCCACCAGCAGGCCGCGGCCCATGGCCTCCATCACCACCATCAGGTCGGTGAAGCTGCCGTCCAGCCCACCGTCATCGGCCGGGAAGGGCAGGGCCAGGATGCCGAGTTCCGCCAGCAGCCGCCAGTTGCCGGCACTGAAGCCACCCGGCTCGGCGAGATAACGCCGGCGCTTTTCCAGATCGTAGTGATCCTCCAGGAAGCGCTCGATGCTGGCTTTGAGCAGGGTCTGGTCTTCGGTGAGGTCGAAATTCATCACACAGCCTTACGCATTGACGGCTGACGCCGGGGACTTGTGTCCGGTGGTCAGTGCCGGTCGTGCGGGAGCGGCCGGGATTTCCGGGTCGAAGATGTGACGAACGCCCAGTGGGTGATCCATGGCTGCCCCCGACATTGTCGCTGACTTGCCAATGTCCTACCCCCTCGGGCGGGGCGCGCGTCACGCTGTATTTTGACAGGCTGGCGACGGGCCAGCGCCGGGCTCAGGCGGCGGGAGGCGCCGGGATCTGGCTCATGAACTGCTGGAGGTCGAAGTAGTCGCGCCAGGCCTTGATGCGGCCATCCTTGACCTCGAACGTGCCCATGACCGGCAGGGCGATCCAGGTGTCACCAATGCGGAAGCGGTCGGTGCGTTCCGTCAGCACCACGTTGCCCGCCTCGGCGATGTGGTGGACGATCCACTCGCAGGCATTGAAGGGCGGGAAACTGGCGATGACGGCCTTCGCGGCGTCGAGCCCGGTAGCTGGCGGCATGGGGATGTTGTGATAGACGATATCGGGCGCCATCAGGGCATAGACGCCCTCCATGTCCACGCGGTTCCAGGCATCGATAAAGGCCAGCACGACGTCACGGCTGTTCATGGCGCATCTCCCCTTGTTGTCGGCGCCGCTCAGGCCTGCTGCACGGCGCCACCGTCGATGAGGATACCATGGCCTGAAACGAAACTGGCGTCATCACTGCACAGGAAGGCGACCACCGAGGCGATCTCCTCCGGCCGGCCGATGCGGCGCAGCGCCGCCTTGTTCTCCCAGTAGGTGCGGAACTCCGGCATCTGCTCGAAGGTCGGCCCGGTGATGCCGGTGAGGATGGCGCCGGGCTGGATGGCGTTGACGGTGATGCCCGCCGGCCCCAGCTCGGCGGCCAGCGCCTTGGTGACGCCGAGCACGGCGTGCTTCGACGCTGCGTAGGCGACCATGCCGGCGGCGCCGAAGCTGGACATCACCGAGCCGGTGTTGATGATGCGACCGGCCGGCGATTGCTTCAGCAGCGGGGCGGCCGCCCGGCTCAGCCGGAACAGCGCGGTGACGTTGACCGCGAGGTTGCGGTCCCAGAGGTCGTCGCTGTGCCCCTCCAGTTCCATGAAGGCCGACACGCCGGCGTTGTTGAACAGGATGTCGAGCCCGCCCAGCCGACTCTCGGCCTCGGCGACGATGCGCGCGGCCGCCTCGGGTGCCGCCACGTCCTGTACCAGCACTTCAATGCCGTCGAGCGGCGTCGGTTGCAGGTCGACCGCCAGCACCCGGCAGCCTTCGTCGCGCAGGCGGGTGGTGGCAGCCAGCCCGATGCCGGAGGCAGCGCCGGTGATGATGGCGCGCCGGCCGTCCAGTCCGTAACGCTTCATGGCCGAGTCTCCCGGTTGCGGTCGCGCGCCCAGCGGCGGGCGTCCGGCGTGCGCACCCAATCGAGCGCGTTGGCGATCAGCCGGCGGACCTGCGGATTGTCGTAGGCGCTGGGGCCATCGCCGCACTGGAGATAGGCCAGCGGGCTGTTGATGGCATGCTTCACCCAGCCGATCAGCGTGCTGCCCTCCGGGTGGGGCCAGCCGTCGTTGCTGTACATCCGGCCATGGATCGCCTGATCGGCGGAATAGAAGTTGCCGGCCACGAACGCATGATCGGCGCGCAGCAGCGGCACCACCGAGTCCTCGAAGATTTCCGCCAGATACAGCTCGTCGACCAGCGGGAAGCGCGCGTCGACACCGGCGGTCACCGGGTGGTCGCCGACGACCTGTGCCGTGAAGGCGACGTCATGGCGATAGCCGGAGTCGAGGCGGGCCTGTCCGCGCACCGTCGCCGGCTGGTAGAGGAAACGCCCGCCCAGCCACTCGCCATAGTCCGGCCAGGCCGCCCAGCCGGCCAGCGCGTGATGCAGGGCGACGATGCCGGTGCCGGCTTCCAGCAGGCGCTGGAAGCCCTGGCGGTAGCTGGCGGGCGGCTCGATAAGGTCGACGCCGTCGGGTACCTTGAAGGCGTAGCCGGGCATGTCATAGAGCAGCACCGCGTCGTAGGGCGCCATCATTTCCGGCGAGAAGAAGACCTGCGCCGCCGGGTGCTCGACATGGGTGAAGCTGTAGTCCGGCATCGCCTCCAGCATGCCGAAGAACGCATTGCGGTCGAACGGGTGGCCCTTGGTGACGACGAGAACCTGCGCGGTCATGACCGCGCCTAGAGGTCGCTGATCTTCAGGATCAGCTTGCCGTCGTTGGTACCCTCGAACAGCTTGAGGAACACCGGTAGCGCGTTCTCCAGCCCTTCCTCGATCTGCTCGCGGAAGACCAGCTTGCCTTCGGCGATCCACCGGGCCATTTCCGCCGCGCCCTCGCTCCAGCGGTCGATATATTCGCTGACCAGCAGGCCTTCCATGCGGGCGACACGGGCGATCAGGAACCACAGGTTGGTGGGGCCGGGCACCGGCCCGGTGGCGTTGTACTGGGAAATCATGCCGCACAGCGCCAGCCGGGCGCGGTGGTTGATATTGGGCAGGGTGGCATCGAGAATGAGACCGCCGACATTGTCGAAAAACACGTCGACACCGCCGGGGCAGGCCTCGGCGATGGCGGCGGTCATCGCCGCCAGATCCTTGCCGCGATAGTCGATCGCCGCATCGAAGCCGAACTCGTCGATCAGCCGCTGGCATTTGGCCGCCCCGCCGGCGATGCCGACCGCGCGGCAGCCCTTGATCCTGGCGATCTGGCCGACCACCGAGCCGACGGCGCCCGCCGCGCCGGAGACCAGCACCGTCTCGCCCGGCTTGGGCTGGCCGACCTCCAGCAGGCCGAAATAGCCGGTGAGGCCGACGGCGCCATAGACGCTGAGAAAGTTGGTTGGCTCCGGCACCGCCGAGAGGTCGATCTTGCTGGTGAAACCGCCGGCGGTGGCGACCGAATAATCCTCCAGGCCGTTGACGCCCATCACCGGGTCGCCCACCGCGAAATCGGGGTGCCGGCTGGCGGCGACCCGGCCGATGGTGGTCGCGCGCACCGGCGCGCCCAGCGGGATCGGCGGCATGTAGCTCGGCGCGTCATCCATCCAGCCGCGAATGGCGGGGTCGATGGAGGCGTAGGCGTTGCGCACCAGGATCTCGCCCTCGGCGAGGTCCGGCAGCGGCTCGCTGACGAAGGCGAAATCAGCAGGTTTCGGCACGCCTTTGGGGCGCGCGGTGAGGAGAAAGCGACGGTTGACGGTCATGATGTTTTCCAGTGCCAGAAGATCGGTGTCAGAAGATCGGGGTCTGAAGGTCAGTCGGCGCCGCGGCCGCCATCGATGAGCAGCACCGAGCCGGTGACGTAGCGGGACGCGTCCCCGGCAAGGTAGGCGACGCCGGCGGCGATATCCTCCGGCTCGCCCGTCGTCTGCAGCGCATTGCCCTGCATGGCGAAGGCGCGCGTCTCGGGCGTGTCGCCGTAGGACTTGGTGATCATCTCGGTCATGATGACGCCCGGATTGAGCGAGTTGACCCGGATGCGCGGCGACGCCTTGGCGCCTTCCAGCGCGGCGGCCTTCGACAGGTGGGTGACGGCGGCCTTGGCGGCGCAATAGGCGGCGCAGTCATCCAGCCCGATCAGGCCGGCCAGCGACGAGATGTTGATGATGGAGCCCGCCGAGCCGGTCTTTTGCATCAGCCGCATGGCGTGCTTGATGCCGAGGAAGCAGCCGTTGACGTCGATGTTCCAGATCCAGCGGAAATCCTCCAGGCTGGTGTCCGGCAGCGGCTTGGAGAAGAACACGCCGGCGCAGTTGACCGCGATGTCCAGCCGGCCGAACGTGGCCTCGATCCAGTTGGTCAGGGCGATCCAGCCGGCCTCGTCGGTGATGTCCTGGGCCTGGAAGTGCCCGGTGCCGCCGACGGCGCGGATGGCCTCCAACGTTCGCTCGGCTTCCGCCTGGTTGCGGCCGGTTGCGATGATGGTGGCGCCGTCGCGGGCCAGCCGGACGGCGGCGGCGCGGCCGATGCCCGAGGTGGCGCCGGTGACCAGCGCGATGCGTCCCTGAAGCGTGCTCATGGTCATACCAGTGTCCAGCCGCCGTCGACAGTGACGGCGGTGCTTGTCATGAATTTGGCGTCGTCGCTGGCGAGGAACAGTGCCGCCTCGGCGATGTCCTCCGGGCGGGCGTAATCGCCGAGCGGAATGTGCGCGAAGGTGGCCGCGTCGTCCCAGGTGGCGGCGTCGAACAGGCCCTCGCTCATGCCGGTGCGCACCACGCCGGGGTGGACGCAGTTGACGCGGATGAAGTCGCCATCCAGGCCGACCTCGATGCCGATGGCCCGCGACATGTTGGACAGCGCCGCCTTCACCGTCGAATAGAGCGGCAGGTCGGGGAAGGGCCTGGTGGCGGCGAGGGAGGAGATGTTGACGATGGCGCCGCGGGCGGGCTGACCGTTGGCCTGGGCGCGCATCTGGGCGATGGCGCGCTGCATGCCGAGCATCGGCCCTTCCACATGCACCCGGCTCAGGCGATCGAAATCCGCCAGCGTGGCCTCGACGATCGGTCCGGCCAGCAGGATGCCGGCGCAGTTGACCAGGACGTCGAGCCGGCCGGCGTCGGCGACCACGGCGGCGATGGCGGCATCCCAGGCGGCGGGGTCGGTGACGTCCAGCGCCAGTGCCGGACCGCCGTAGAGGGCGGCGGTGGCGTGCGCCGCGTCCAGACTGTAGTCGGTGGCGAAGACGCGCGCGCCGGCCTGCGCCAGCCGGAGAGCGGTGGCGCGGCCGATGCCGGAGCCGGCCCCGGTGACGATGGCGGTTTTACTGTCCAGGCTCGGCATGAAGGGGCTCGCTCTCCTCGTGATGATCGCCGCACAGTGATTGTGCGGAAAAAAACAGACGACCCGGTTTGTTTTTCCGAATGCTGTGCTAGAGTGTGGCCTGCCAAGATCGGGCGGTCACCTATTCCTAGTGGTGGGAAGTCCGGCAACGAGCGATGCAAACAAGGCGGCGGCCACGGCCGGAACGCCCATGGGGAGAGACGGTATGACCAGCCTGGTAGAGCAGTTCGACGTCACCATTCGTTCCAAGGACGACATTGCCCGTGCCGCCGAGGCCCTGCGCCAGGCCGGCGAGGCCATGGGCGGCTTCCGCGTGGCGCCGTGTGACAATATTTCCTCCAAGCAGCCGATGCAGGACGCCGAGGGCAATATCATCGCCGAGTCCGTGTTCGGCTGGACCGCCGAGCATGAGCGTTGGTGGGCGAACCCGCGCCTGGCGCTGGTGTCGCCGATGCCGCGCGCCTGCCGCTACGAGAGCGAGCCGTTCTGGTGCAACACCCGCGGCTTCTATTGCCGGCAGCCCAACCCCTATCTCGCCGACCTCGATCTCGCCGACTTCGAGAAGCGTGCCTGCGTGCGGGCGGCCATCGTGGTGCCGGTGCATCTGCCGCTGGGTCAGATCGGCGCCATCAGCTTCTGCCCGACCGATGGCCGGGAAGATCTGACGGACGTGTTCGAGCGCTACGCCGACGATTTGCAGCTGATGTCGCACCGCTTCATCTCCGGCTACGTGAAAACGCAGCGCAACCCGCGCTGGGTGCCGAGCGACTGCCAGCTCACCAAGCGCGAGGTGGAGTGCCTGCGCTGGGCGGCGATCGGCAAGACCGACCGCGAGATCAGCATGATCCTCTCGCGCAGCCACGCGACGATCCGCTTCCACATCAAGAACGCGGGCGAAAAGCTGAACACGGTCAACCGCTCGCAGACCATCTTCAAGGCAGCCCAGCTCGGCTACCTCGGCCTGGCGGCGTAAGCACTCACCATCACCCTGTGAGGCGGTCGGCACACGGGTGTCGTGCCGCCTACAGTTGTTTCAGTTCGGCGCGGAAATGCTGGGCCAGCTGGGTGTAGCCGTCGGTGCCGGCGCGGTGGCGGGCGATTTCCTCCGGGCTGAGGTCGCGGACGAACTTGGCCGGGCGGCCGGCCCACATCTGGCCGGACGGAATGCGCTTGCCGGGCGTCAACAGGGCGCCGGCGGCCAGCATGGCGTCTGATTCGACAACGCAGCCGTCCATCACGATGGCGCCCAGGCCGATGAAGCAGCGGTCCTCCAGCACGCAGCCGTGGATGATCGCCTGATGGCCGATCAGCACGTCGTTGCCGATGGCGGTGCCGTGGGTCTTGCGGGTGATGTGGACGATGGTGCCGTCCTGGATGTTGGTGCGCTCGCCGACCCGGATGAAGTTGCCGTCACCGCGCAGCACGCAGTTGAACCACACCGAGGACCCGGCGCCGATGGTGACATCGCCGATCACCTGCGCGCCCGGCGCGATGAAGGCGTCCTCGGCGACATTGGGCACCAGGTCTCCCAGGGCATAGAGCGGCATGGTGATCTCCTTGGGCGGTTCACGGCGGGGCGGGCGGTCTGATTTCAGGGGGGGGCCTTCAGGGGAACAGGGGCGCCTGCTCCAGCCCCATGGTCTCGGGCAGGCCGAACATCAGGTTGAAGTTCTGGATCGCCTGGCCCGACGAGCCCTTGACCAGGTTGTCGATGGCCGAGACGACGATGGCGCGCCCCGGAATGCGGTCGGCGAACACGTTGAGCACGCAGTGGTTGGAGCCGCGCACCATGCGGGTGGCCGGCGCCGTGCTGCCCGGCAGCACATGCACGAACGGCTCGTCGCGGTAGCGCGCCTCCAGCGCCGCCTTGAGGTCCGCCGGCGTGCGGCCGTCGGCCAGCTCGACGGTGATGGTCTCCAGCTCGCCCCGGTTGATCGGCACCAGATGCGGCGTGAAGCTGATGGTCAGCGGCGTGCCGGCGGCGCGCGCCAGCTCCTGCTCGATTTCCGGCATGTGGCGGTGGTGGCCCAGCCCATAGGGGTGCATGGCCTCCGCCACTTCGGCGAACAGGTTGGATTCCTTCAGACTCCGCCCGGCGCCCGAAACACCCGACAGTGCGTTGATGGTGATGTTGACCGGGCGAATCAGGCTCGCGTGCAGCAGTGGCAGCAGGGCCAGCAGGGCGGCGGTGGGGTAGCAGCCGGGGCAGGCGGCCAGCCGGGCGCCCTTGAGCGCGTCGCGGGCGAATTCGCTCAGGCCGTAGACCGCCTCCGCCTGCAGTTCGAGCGCGGCGTGGGGGTTGCCGTACCACTGCTCGTAGACCGCCGGGTCGGTGAGCCGGAAGTCGGCCGACAGGTCGATCACCCTGGGCGGCCTGGGATTGGCGAAGATGGTCTTGATGATCTGCTGGCTGGTGGCGTGCGGCAGGCAGCCGAACACGGCATCCACCTGCGCGAAGTCGATGTCCTCGGCGGCCACCAGGTCGGGCAGCGGGTAGCCGATGAAGTGCGGCCACACGGCGTTGACCGGTTGGCCGGCCTTGCGCTCGCCCGACAGCGCCACGATTTCCATGCGCGGATGGGCCAGTGCCAGGCGGATCAGGTCGGCGCCGGTGTAGCCGCTGGCCCCCAGGACGGCGATCTTGAACTTCGACATGACTGGCCTCATTTTGCGACGCGAAACGGCTGCGCACACTATGAGCGCGGTCAGTGGACTGCAAGTCCGAGGGCAGGAGAGTTGCGCGTGAATCCCGATGTCTATCGCCTGGCCGAAAGGCTGCTCAGCTCCGGCATGGAAGAACTGTCGGCGCGTGACCGGCGGATCATCGAACGCATCGCCAAGCGGGTTGCCATCAGTCGCGACGTCAGCCGGGAATATCAGGCGCAACTGACGTTCGGTCAGCGGCTGGCGGACCATGTCGCGCGCTTCGGCGGCTCATGGACCTTCATCATGTGCTTCGGTGCCTTCCTGATCAGCTGGGCGGTCCTGAATTCCTGGGTGCTCAGCCACCCGTTCGACCACTACCCCTACATCTTCCTCAACCTGATGCTGTCCATGCTGGCGGCGATCCAGGCGCCGATCATCATGATGAGCCAGAACCGTCAGGCCGAGCGGGACCGGCTGCGGGCGGTGCAGGATTATGAGGTCAACCTGAAGGCCGAACTGGAAATCATGTCGCTGCACGAGAAGCTGGAGGCGTTGCGCGACAAGGATATCGCCGAGATCAAGGGGCAGATCGCGGCGCTTGGCCGGGTTGGCTGAATGGTGCGAACTGTTGGATATTGATGGGTTTTCACCGCTGAAGCGGAGGGCGGCGACGGGCCGGTCGTGTTGGCGCGGTTGACGCCGCAAGGCCGCGCGATTAGCGTCCGCCGCTTCCGACACGGAGTACCGACCGCAGCATGGCTACGTTTCTCGACTTTGAGCGCCCGATCGCCGAACTGGAGGCGAAGATCGCCGAACTGAGGGCTGGGGCCGCCGGCAAGGTGGACATCGGCGCGGAAGCGGCCAAGCTGGAAGCCAAGGTCGACAAGCTGCTGCGCACGACTTACGCCAACCTGACGCCGTGGCAGAAAACGCAGGTTGCCCGCCACCCCGGGCGGCCGCACTTCAAGGACATCGTTGGCGGGCTGATCGACGACTTTACCCCGCTGGCGGGCGATCGCGGCTTCGCCGAGGATAGCGCCATCATTGGCGGCATGGGCCGTTTCCGGGGCCATTCGGTGGTGGTGATCGGCCATGAGAAGGGATCGGATACCACCTCGCGCATTCGCCACAACTTCGGCATGGCCAAGCCCGAGGGCTACCGCAAGGCGATCCGCCTGATGCAGCTGGCCGACAAGTTCGGCCTGCCGGTGGTGACACTGGTCGATACCCCGGGCGCCTTCCCCGGCGTGCAGGCGGAGGAGCGCGGCCAGGCCGAGGCCATCGCCCGCTCGACCGAAGCTTGCCTGATGCTGGAAGTGCCGCTGATCGCCTGCGTCGTCGGCGAGGGCGGCTCCGGCGGCGCGGTGGCGCTGGCGACCGGCAACCGGGTGCTGATGATGGAGCACGCGGTCTATTCGGTGATCTCGCCGGAGGGCTGCGCCTCGATTCTCTGGCGCACCGCCGACAAGGCGGCGGATGCCGCCGAGGCGCTTAAGCTGACGGCGGTCGATCTCGCCAATCTTGGTGTCATCGATTCGATCGTGCCCGAGCCGGTGGGCGGCGCCCACCGCGACCCGGCGGCGGCGATCGCCAACCTCGGCACCGCCATCGAGCGGCAGCTGGCCGAGCTGGCCGACCTGCCCGGCGCCGCGCTGAAGGCCGACCGGCGCGACAAGTTCCTCGCCATCGGCCGCCTCTAGAACCGATGTCCATGGCGGAACCCTCCGGGAGAACAACGCCTTGCGGTAATTATAGGTAAAAAGCAATGAATGTTGCTTAAAAACGCTTGACCAGCTCCCCCTGGCCAATTATGTTTGTCCCCTTGTCTGGGAGGGGATTGATGGCGCGACTTTCACTGACCTTCGTGCTGATGGCATCGCTGGTGGCGATGCCCGGCTGCACCACCAACCCGGCCACCGGCAAGAAGGACTTTACCCCCTTCATGTCGAAGTCGCAGGAGCGCGCGATCGGCCTGTCGGAACATCCCAAGCTGCTCAAGGAGTTCGGCGGTCCCTACGAGGACGCCGCCGCCGGTTATGTCGCCCAGGTGGGGGGCACGATGGCCCGCAACTCGGAGCTGGCGGGCGATCCGTTCACCTTCACCCTGCTCAATTCCAGGATCGTCAACGCCTTCGCGCTGCCGGGCGGCTATGTCTACATCTCGCGTCAGCTGCTGGCGCTGATGAACGACGAGGCGGAACTGGCCTCGGTGCTGGGCCACGAGGTCGGCCATGTCACCGGCCGCCATGCCGCCAAACGGTATAACCAGCAGATTTTCGGCGGCATTCTCGGGCTCGGTGTCGGCGTACTCACCGGCTCCGGCGACCTGGCCCGGGCGGTCGGGCAGGGCGTGCAGATGTACACCCTGGCCTATTCCCGCGACCAGGAGTTCCAGGCCGACGAGCTGGGCGTCCGCTATCTTGGCCGTGCCGGCTACGATCCCCATGCCGCCGCCGACATGCTGTCGTCGCTGGGCGCGGAGTCGGCGCTGGAAGCCAAGGTGATGGGGCGTGAGGCGGCGGAGAAGGTGCCGACATGGGCGCGCACCCATCCGCTGACCGGTGACCGGGTGGCGCGGGCGGGCAAGCTTGCCGCGGCCAGCGGAGCCGTGCCGGGCGCCGGCACGCGCAACCGCGACCGCTTCCTGAGCGCCATCGACGGCCTGCTGGTGGATGATGACCCGGCTCAGGGTTTCATCAACGGCCGTGTTTTCGAACACCCGGTGCTGAAGATGCGTTTCACCGTGCCCGAGCGTTACGTGATGGAGAATGGCGACTCGGCTCTGGTGGCCCAGGGGCCTAATGGCGCCGGGCTGCTGTTTTCCGGCGGTCAGGTGGGGGCAGGGGAGCGGCTGGAGGCGCATATTGCCCGCGTCTGGCAGCAGTTGACCCAGGGGCAGGCGGCCGCCCTGCCGGCGGCGCGCGCCCGGCAGGTCAACGGGATCGAGGCCGCCGTCACCGGCACCCGCCTGCGCAACAGTCAGGGTGGCGGCGTTGACGTCACGATCGCCGCCTACCGCTGGACGCCGACCCAGGCCTATCACTTCGTCACCATCACCCCGACGGAAATGAGCGGCCAGCTGGATGCCGGCCTCAACGCCACCCTCAATTCACTGCGCCGGCTGTCCGACGCCGAGGCGGCGGCGCTGAAGGAGCGTCGCATCAAGGTGGTGACGGTGGCGGCCGGCCAGACGGCGCAGCAGCTCGCCGAACGGATGGCCTATGACAGCCACAGGCTGGAGCGTTTTCTGACCCTGAACGCGCTCGACCGGCCGGAGCAGCTCAAGGCCGGCCAGAAAGCCAAGCTGGTGGTGTACGACAAGCGCCGCTGACCGGGGGGCGCAGGCTGGCGGGGGTCGGGCTGGCAGGGGAGCGGTGCTATTCGGCCGGCACGGTGGCCGACGATGGCAGCGGATCAAGGCAGCGGTTGGTGCGGGTGTCGAGATCGGTGATGCCCAGCCAGTCGACGAGGCGACCGGCCAGCCCCCAGATGATCATCACGGCCGGCAGGGCGACCAGGCCATCGACCGCGTAATGCCAGCCGAGATGCACCGACCCGACCCAGATGATCAGCGCGTACAGGCTGAGCACCACACCCAGCCGGGTGTTGAGTTCAAGGGCGGCGCGCGCCATCAGGATGGAGACGCCCACATGCAATGACGGCATGGCGGAAATACCGCCACCCAGCATCTCGCCGCGATGGACGTAGGCCTTCCACAGATCTTCCTGGATCTCCAGCGCGAACAGTCGGAACGGCGAGCCGGACGCGATGATCGCGGCGTCCATGGACTTCAGCTTGGCCATCAGCGGCGCGTAGACATCGGGGCCGGGGACGATGCGGCCATAATAGCAGGGGCCGGCCGACGACAGCATCACCGCCATCAGCGAGCCAAGACCGATCCAGGTGAGGGCGAAGGCGATCAGATACTGGGTGCGGAAGCGGCGGAAATCGGCGCGCATCACCACATAGATGACGCTGACCCACATCAGGAAAAACCAGAAATTATACGCCTGCTGTATCACCATGGTGGGCAGGGTGTCGCCGAGCCAGCGGTGGGTCAGGCGCCACGGATCGGTGCCGAAGATCAGGCGATCCCACTCCATGAACAGGGTGTCGTAGGCAAAAGGCTTGAAGAACGGGATGGCGCTCTTGAAGGTGGTGAACGAGCCCATCAGCAGCAGCAGCATGATGAACGGCACCGCCCGCATCACCAGCCGGTCGGGGCTGAGGATTTCGCGGCGGATGTCGGCGATCATGATCTGCAGCGGACGGGCCGGGCGCTGGCGCAAGGTGAGGTCAAGCGCATAGGCGATGAACACCAGACAGGCGGCGATCGCCCAGGTGCCGGCCACCAGCGAGGAATAGCCGAACAGGTTGAAGGCATGAACCTGGCCGGCGCTGTCGAGCGCCAGCCACACCGACAGGGCATAGGCGCCCAGCAGCGCCAGAATCAGCGCACCGATGCGAAGCTCGTGATGAATGGAGCGCATGGCTTCACCCCGAATGCCGAAGGACGGCCGAGGATGGCACTACAGCGTCAACAAACCGTTGCCGGGAAGCGGAGGTGAGGGGGGTATTTAATTCGACTTTTGTTGAAATGAGTGTTGACCCGGCGTGGTGAGTCTGATATTTCGATATATATCGAAATAAGGAGGGTGAAATGTCAGGGCAAGAGATGACGGGGCGTGAACGGCTGGATGCGTTTCTGGCAATGATCGGTCGGGTGCTGGCACTTTGCTGCCATCATGAGGTGGGTAACTTGCCGTCGCGGCAGCCTTGTCCGTCAGGTGACGGTTCGTCGGCGCGGGCGGGATGATGGACGCGGCTGGCGTCGTTGTCGCGCTGGCGGCGTTGGCGCAGGATGTGCGTCTGGCGCTGTTTCGCCTCCTGGTGCGGGCGGGGCCTGCGGGCATGCCGGCTGGCCGGATAGCGGAAGCACTGGCGGTGCCTAATTCCTCGCTGTCCTTCCATCTTGCCCAGCTCACCCAGGCCGGCCTCATCCGGCAGCAACGGCAGGGCCGGTCTCTTGTCTACTCCGCCGACTACGCGGCAATGAACGCGCTTGTCGGATACCTCATGGAGAACTGCTGTCAGGGCAGCGGCGATCCGGCGAACACGTCCGTCACGGAAGGGAAATGCTCATGAAACGTCTGCATGTACATGTCGGTGTCGACAATCTGGAACAGTCGATCGGTTTCTACTCGGCGCTGTTCGCCGCCGCGCCGACCGTTCGAAAGCCCGATTACGCCAAGTGGATGCTGGATGATCCCCGGGTGAATTTCGCCATCTCGGCGGGACACGCGGTGAAGGGGATCGAGCATCTGGGCATTCAGGTGGATGACGAGGCCGAACTGACAGAGGTTTACGGTCGTCTCAAGGCGGCCGACGGCCCTGTGCTGGAGGAGGGCGCGACCACCTGCTGCTACGCCCGTTCCGAGAAATCGTGGATTGCTGATCCGCAGGGCGTTGTCTGGGAAGCCTTCCTCACCCGCGGCGAGGCAACCCACTATGGGGGCGAACCGGCGCTTGCCAGCCTGGCCGCCCAGGCCTCGACACAGGATGGCGGCGCCTGCTGCGTACCCGACATGGCGCCGGGGCGGTCTGAAACGTCGTGCGCCAGTGGATGTGGCAGCTGACGTGCGGCATTGGCGCATAAAAAAAACGGCGGCCCCCAGGGACCGCCGTTTTTGTCGAAGAAGCGCGAGGCTTATTCGCTGACGGCGCTGTCGAGCTTGCCCGACACCGTCGAGAAGGTGTTGGTCAGCGAGCTGCCCAGCGCGTTCATGCCAGCGATGGCGGCGACAGCGACCAGAGCCGCGATCAGGCCGTATTCAATGGCGGTCGCGCCCTTCTCGTTCTTCAGAAGCTTACGAATGAACGACATTTCTTGTCTCCCTTTGCTCGTCACGTCCGAGGACGGAACCAGTTACACAGCCTGTTCCCGAGGCCAGCAGGGTGAGTCTTAAACATCAGGGGTTGAAGAGTGCTTAATGCGGCTGGTTAATCCGCGCTAACCGCGCAGTGTCACTCGAATACGGTGCCGACGGAGTCGTTGATGCGGCTGGAAATGGTCTCCAGCGGGTCGCCGGCGAAGTTGCCGATGCTGTTGAAGAAGATGATCAGGCTGACGGCGATCAGGCCGATCATCAACGAATATTCGATGATGGTGGCGCCGCGTTCGTCGTGCCGCAACGATGAAAGACGTTGGCGGAATTTCGACATGGCTGGGCCCTCTCCCAATGGCGGCGCGGTGAATCAGCGCAGCCTACCGAGCCAGCCGTTAAGAAAAGTCTAAACGCCGCAAGGATTGATTCACTTTGGTTGACGCACCGTTAAGGCGTCGCCGCGCGCAGCAGCCGGCCGGCGTGGCGGGCGATCATCACTTCCTCGTCCGTCGGGATGACAAACACGCGAACCCGCGCGCCATCGCCGGAAATCAGTCGTTCACCGGCGGCGTTGCGGATGCCGTCCAGCGCGATGCCGAGCCAGGCCATGTCGCGGCAGACGGCGGCGCGGATGGCGGCCGCGTTCTCGCCGATGCCGGCGGTGAACACCAGCGCGTCGAGCCCGCCCAGCGCGGCGGCAAGAGCGCCGATCTCGCGGCGGACATGGTGGACGAAATAGTCGATCGCCTGGCGTGCGGCGGCACTGTCCGAGCCTTCCAGGTCGCGCATGTCGCTGCTGATGCCCGACAGGCCGAGCAGACCGCTGTCGTGATAGAGAAGGCGGGTGACCGCCTCGGCGCTCATGCCGCGCTGCTGGATCAGGTGCAGGATGACACCGGGGTCGATCTGGCCGCAGCGGGTGCCCATCGGCAGGCCATCAAGCGCGGTGAAGCCCATGGTGGAGTCGATGCTGCGACCGCCGTGTACCGCGCACATCGAGGCGCCGGCGCCCAGATGGGCGATGACGACGCGGCCGGCGGCCATCGCGGGATCGATCTGGCGAAGGGCGTCGGAGACGTATTCATAGGAAATGCCATGGAAGCCGTAACGGCGCACGCCTTGGTCATACAGCGCGCGCGGCAGCGCGAAGGCATCCGCCACCCACGGATGGCTGCGATGGAAGGCGGTGTCGAAGCAGGCGACCTGCAAGGCATCGGGGAAATGGTCGCGGGCGGCGGCGATGCCATCGAGATTGTGCGGCTGATGCAGCGGCGCCAGCGCGCACAGCCCGGCGAGTTCTGTCACCAGCGCGTCGTCGATGACCGCCGGCGCGGCGTGGATCGCGCCGCCGTGGACCACCCGATGGCCGACCACCTCGATGGTGATGTCACCGAGGCGGGCGTGCAGATCGTCGATGATGATACCCAGCGCGGCGTGATGATCGACGATGGTGGCGTGGTCAAACTGCTCGTCGCGCGCTGTCGTTGCGTCCTGGCGGACCACCAGGCGCGGGTGCACGCCGATGCCCGACATCTGCCCGCGCGCCAGTTCGACCGGCGTGTCGTCATAGTCGAACAGGGCGAACTTGATCGACGAGGAGCCGGCGTTGAGGACGAGAATCTGGTCGGTCATGCCGGATCATCCGTTGCCGCCACGGCGCTTTTGCCGGTGGCGCGCCAGTGCTGGTACAAGGCGGCGACGGCGCAGGAGGCAAGCCGCGAGCGATCATCATCGGCCCGGCTGGTGAGCATGATCGGCACCTGGGCGCCGAGCACGATTCCGGCGCCTTCGGCGTGGCTGACATAGGCCAGTTCCTTCGCCAGCATGTTGCCGGCCTCGATATTGGGGGTCATCAGCACCTGGGCACGACCGGCCACCAGTGACGTGATGCCCTTGGTGCGGGCGGCACTGAGCGACAGCGCGTTGTCCATCGCCAGCGGGCCATCGACCACGCCGCCGACGATCTGGCCGCGTTCGGCCATTTTCGACAGGATGGCGGCGTCGAGTGTTGCCGGCATCTGCGGGTTGACGATTTCCACCGCCGCCAGCACGCCGACACGCGGCACGTCCATGCCCAGCGCCCGGCCGAGGTCGATGGCGTTCTGGATGATGTCGACCTTTTCCTCCAGCGTCGGTGCGATGTTGATGGCGGCGTCGGTCACCAGCAGCAGGTGGTCGAGGTCCGGCACGTCCATCACGAACACGTGGCTCAACCGCCGCCGGCCGCGCAGGCCGCCGTCGCGCCGGACGATCGGGCGCAGCAGATCATCGGTATGCAGATGCCCCTTCATGATCGCCTGGGCGCGGCCCTCGTGCACCAGCGCCACCGCCCGCTCGGCGGCGGCGTGATGATCGGCGACCTCGATCAGCTCGCAACCGGCGAGATCATCGCCCAGCGTCGTGGCGAGCGACCGGATGCAGGCGGCGTCGCCGATCAGCAGCGGCCGGATGAGGCCATGACGGGCCGCCAGCAGTGCGCCACCGAGGCTGTTCTGCTCCTCCGGCGCGACGACGGCGGTGGCGAGCGGCGGCAGTGCCGCGCAGGCGGCGAGCAGGCGATCGACGTGAACATGGCGCACGCCC
The DNA here is from genome assembly GCF_041060555.1 of Parapedomonas caeni. Taxonomy (NCBI): domain Bacteria; kingdom Pseudomonadati; phylum Pseudomonadota; class Alphaproteobacteria; order Sphingomonadales; family Sphingosinicellaceae; genus Parapedomonas; species Parapedomonas caeni. The sequence goes on from NZ_JBEUDS010000003.1 coordinate 53,492, forward strand.
CAGCCGCCGGCCGCGCCATTGGCCGGCGCCACCAGCAGCAGGCCGTCGGGCCGGGCCTCGACCACCTTGACGGTCAGCGTCAGTTCGTCACCGGCCTCGGGCTTGTCGGTCATCGGGGGTGTCACTTTCTCAACAGGCGATGTCGGCATGAAGCCTCAACGGGTAATGTCGGCATGAAGCGACAGCGTATCGCCACCAGCGAAGGAATGCACCCCGCCCCGGCGCCTGTCGGACGACCGGTGGGGAAATCACGATGGACCCTCGGCGCGGCGCGCCATGATGGCAAGGCTTGATGACTGTTCAAAGACCGATCAAAGGAGAGAGGGAGCCCAGCCGACCCGATGCGAGGACCGTCATGCCCTATCTGTTCGAACCCGCCGTCACGCCCTCTGTCGCCATTGCCGGCAGTGACAGCCGCTTTCCGGTCCGCCGCGTCTACTGCGTCGGCCGCAACTACGCCGAACATGCCCGCGAGATGGGCTTCTCCGACCGCGAGCCGCCATTCTTCTTCGCCAAGCCGGCCGACGCGGTGACGCCCGACGGCGCCGACGTGCCGTACCCGCCGCGCACCGGCAACCTGCATCACGAGATCGAGCTGGTGCTGGCCATCGGCAAGGGTGGCGCCAACATCCCCGTCGAGCAGGCGCTTGACCACATCTTCGGCTATGCGGTGGGCAACGACCTCACCCGCCGTGACCTCCAGGCGCAGGCGCGCGAGGCCGGCAAGCCGTGGGACACCGCCAAGGGCTTCGATGCCTCCGCGCCGGTCAGCGCCATCCATCCCGCCAGCGTCATCGGCCATCCGAGCAAGGGGGCGATCTGGCTCAAGGTCAATGGCGCGGATCGCCAGTCCGGTGATATCGCCGACCTCATCTGGTCGGTGCCGGAGATTGTCGCCGAACTGTCGACGCTGTTCACGCTCGCCCCCGGCGATCTCATCTTCACCGGCACGCCGGCCGGCGTCGGCGCGCTGACGCCCGGCGACCTGGTGGAAGGCGGTGTCGACGGCGTCGACACGCTGCGCCACCGGGTGGTGTGAGCCCGCCGGCCGGCCGCCCGTTCCAGCCTAGCCGGCGAAGCGATTGCTCTTGGGGAAGCCCATCGGCGGCAGGCGGCCAGCCTGGGCGCGGCCGCCGACCCATTCGGCCAGGTTGGTCTCGGTGCGGGTGCGCCCGGACTCGCCGCCCATCGGCCATGACAGGCCGTTGGCGAGCGTGAAGCAGATCAGGTCTGACAGGCCGCCGTCCTTGTACTTCTGCAGCATGACGCCCTGACCGCCGGACAGTTCCGTCACCTCGGCGAGCGGGAAAATCAGCAGCTTGCGGTTCTCGCCGATCACCGCCACATGGTCGCCGCTGACCTCGGTGAAGATCCTGAGCTTCGCCTTGTCCTTGGGGCGCATCACCTGGCGGCCGTTCTTGGTCTGGGCCAGCACATTCTCCGCCGCGACGATGAAGCCGCGGCCGTCGGAGGAGGCCAGCAGATAGCGGGCGTCGGCCTTGTAGGGCAGCATGGCGACGATGTGGGCGTCGGCCTCCAGGTCGATCATCAGCCGCACCGGATCACCGAAGCCACGCCCGCCGGGAAGCTTGTCGGCGCCCAGGGTGAAGATGCGCCCGGAATCCGCCACCACCAGCAGCTTGTCGGTGGTCTGGGCGTGGAAGGCGAAGCGCGGGCCGTCGCCTTCCTTGAACTTCTGCTCGTCGGCCAGGTTCACATGGCCCTTCATGGCGCGGATCCAGCCCTTGTCCGAGCAGATGACGGTGATCGGCTCGCGCTCGATCATCGCTTCGAGCGGAATGGCCGGCATGTCGCGGGCAACGTCGAAGGTGGTGCGGCGCTTGCCGATCACGCTGTCCGGCCCGAACCGCTTCTTCAGGCCTTCGAGATCCTTCTTGATGCGTTTTGTCTGCCTGGCCGGGGAGGCCAGCAACGCCTGCAGTTCCGCCTGTTCGGCGCGCAGCGTCTCGTCCTCCTTGCGGATCTCGAACTCCTCCAGCTTGCGCAGCGAGCGCAGCCGCATGTTGAGGATGGCCTCCGCCTGACGGTCGGTGAGGTCGAAACGCGCCATCAGCACCGGCTTGGGCTCGTCCTCCTCGCGGATGATGCGGATCACCTCGTCGAGGTTGAGATAGGCGATGAGATAGCCGCCCAGCAGCTCCAGCCGGTCGGCGATTTTGCCAAGCCGGTACTCGGTGCGCTTGCGCAGTACGTCATACTGGTGATCAAGGAAGGCCTCCAGCACCTCCTTCAGGCTCATCACCCGCGGCACCCGATGCTTGTCGAGCACATTGAGGTTGAGCGGGAAGCGGATTTCGAGGTCGGTGAGCTTGAACAGGCTTTCGATCAGCACCGTCGGGTCGACGGTGCGCGACTTGGGCTCCAGCACCAGCCGGATCTGCTCGTCCGACTCGTCGCGGACATCCTCAAGAATCGGCAGCTTCTTGTCGTTGATGAGTCCGGCGATCGCCTCGATCAGCTTCGACTTCTGCACCTGGTAGGGGATTTCGGTGACGACGATCGCCCAGGTGCCACGGCCCAGCTCTTCCACCGTGTAACGGGCGCGCAGCCGGAAGCTGCCCCGGCCGGTCGCGTAGGAGTCGCGGATCGACGCCGGGCTTTCCACCAGCACGCCGCCGGTGGGGAAATCGGGGCCGGGAATCACCGCCACCAGGTCGTCGATGGTGGCCGCCGGGTTGTCGAGCAGCAGCGTCAGGCCGTCCACCAGTTCGCCGACATTGTGCGGCGGCACCGAGGTCGCCATGCCCACCGCGATGCCGGCGGCGCCATTGGCCAGCAGGTTGGGGAAGCCGCCGGGGAACACCTCCGGCTCTTCCTCCTCGCCATCATAGGTCGGGCGGAACGCAACACATTCCTCGTCCAGCCCGGCCATCATCTCGGCGGCGAAGGCGGTCAGCCGGGCCTCGGTGTAGCGCATGGCGGCGGCGTTATCGCCGTCGACGTTGCCGAAATTGCCCTGGCCGTCGATCAGCGGGTAGCGCACCGAGAAGGTCTGCGCCAGCCGCACCAGCGCGTCATAGACCGACTGGTCGCCGTGCGGGTGGTATTTACCGATGACGTCGCCGACAACGCGGGCACACTTCTTGTAGCCGGTGTTGGGGTCAAGCTTGAGCAGCCGCATCGCCCACAGCAGCCGCCGGTGCACGGGTTTGAGGCCGTCGCGCACATCCGGCAGCGAGCGGGCCATGATGGTGGACAGGGCATAGGTGAGGTAGCGCGTCGACAGCGCGTCGCCAAACGGCGCGTCGTGGATGCGGTCGGTCTCGGGCGGGGGGGCGGTCTCGGTCATGGCGCGACTTATAGCGTGCCCCCTGACGCTGCGCCACAGGGTCTAGTGGGCCACAGGGTCTAGTGGGCCACGGGGTCTAGTGGGCCACGGGGTCTAGTGGGTCGGTGGCGGCGTCAGCGGGTTTCCGCCTCGATCCAGCGCAGCAGCCGCTGGCGCGCCTCCAGCGACTCGGCGACGCGGCCGTGCAGGATGTCGCGTTCGATGAAGTGGCCGGTCAGCCGCAGGCCGTCGGCGATCTCGGGCCACGGCGCGATGTGGGTGCCCGCCCGGGCCAGGAAGCCGGGCAGCGGCAGCATCCGGTCGGCCCAGGGCAGGCCGGCCGCCCGGCTGACCGCCTGCGACGACTTGGGGCTGACGAAGGCCAGATCGTCGGTGGCGCCGGTCGCCACGCAGCAGCTGAGATCGAGCCCGAAGCCCAGCTCGCTCATCAGGATCAGCTCGTAGCGCACCAGCGCCGCGCACCAGGCGCGTGGATCCTCGGTGGCGCCCATCACCGTCAGCAGACCGGCCAGCGCGTCGTACAGCGCCGGGTAGGGGTGGCGCTCGGGCAGGGCGTGGGCCGTCAGCGCCGTCGACCACGCCAGCACGGCGGTGGACAGCCGCGAGCCCAGCATCAGCGGGCCGGCCGACTGGTCCAGCTCCAGGGTGACGTGGCCGAGCTGCGATTCGACCCGGGCGTGCCAGCGGGCGGAGATGCGGTTGCCGGGAATCAGCGCCGGTCGGGTCCGCCTGCCGCCGCCACCGCGCACATAGCCGGCCAGCAGGCCGGCGTCGGGGGTGAGCAGGCGCACGATGGCGCCCGCCTCGCCATGGGGCAGGGTCGCGCAGACGATCGCCGGGCCGGACCAGTGCATGGCGCCTGTTGTGACGCCGATGCCCCGCGGCGGCAAGTCCGCAACCCGCCGTGGCGGGGGCGTCAGTGAACCCGGAATTCGCCGCCGACGTAGCGCAGCTCGGCGGGCTGGATCAGGCTCGAATGCGCCAGCCGTACCGAATGCAGTGTCGCTTCGATGTGCTGCACCCAATGATCAAGGAAACGGTGAATGCGCGGAAAACGCGGCGCAAGATCAAGTGTCTGCCAGGTGAAGGACTGGAGAAAGTCAGGGTGGTCCGGCATCCAGTAGAGAATTTCCGCTGTAGCCAATGAATACCCACGCAAACGCAGTTCCAGATCGGAAAGTTCAGTTGCACGCGAAGCCATGACCATACTCCCTGCTCGATGACTAGTAATCCCTCCCCGGGTTCGGCCTGATTGGTCACCATGACCACCATCAGACTTGCCTGTATTTGTGATGTTGGCAAGAGTTTATGGATATTTTCTTAATCTTTTCATGGGTATTCGCACTCCCTTTTGCCGAGTGCTGACAGGGGATTCGTCACGGGTGGCTGGTCGGGCCGCGCCGTCGGGTCGTGCGCTTGACCGCCGAAGGCGAGCGTGGGAGGAAACGCGCCTGTTCGTCATTCCTGTCCGGGGACGGTTTTCATGCGTGCTGCTTGTCTCGCCACCTTCTGTCTGTCGCTGTTCGTCGTGCCGCCGGTGCTCGCGGCCGACGCGCCCGTCATCACGCCCGCCGGGATTGCCCGCCATGTCGAGGTGCTGGCCTCCGACGCCTTCGAGGGGCGCGCGCCGGCGACCCCGGGCGAGGACAAGACGGTGGCCTATCTCGCCGAGCAGTTCGCCAGGGCCGGTGCCAAACCCGGCGCCAGCGGCGGCTGGTTCCAGGATGTGCCGATGGTCACCCAGACCGTCGACCCCAGGGTGGCGCTGACGATCTCTGGTGCTGCCGCGCCGATCACGCTCGCCTACGGGACCGACATGGTGGTGTGGTCGAAGCGGGTGCGGCCCAAGGTCACGGTCGAGAACGCCGGACTGGTGTTCGTCGGCTACGGCATCAGCGCACCGGAGTGGGGCTGGGATGACTATGCCGGGGTGGACGTGCGCGGCAAGACGGTGGTCATCCTGGTCAACGATCCCGGCTACGCCACCGGTGACACCGGGCTCTTCAACGGCAAGGCGATGACCTATTACGGCCGCTGGACCTACAAGTTCGAGGAAGCCGCCCGCCGCGGTGCCGCCGCCGCGCTGATTGTCCACCAGACCGCGCCGGCGGCCTACCCGTGGGGCGTGGTGACGACGAGCTGGACCGGACCGCAGCGCGATGTCGCCCGCGCCGACGATGGCATGGACCGGGTAGCGGCCGAGGGATGGCTGACCGAGGCGGCCAGCCGCCGGCTGTTCCAGGCGGCGGGGCTTGACTTCGACGCCCTGACAAAAGCTGCCGCAACGCGCGGCTTCAAGGCGGTGCCGATGGCGTCGCTGGCGCTGTCGACGACGCTCGACAACCAGATTGCCCGCGCCAACTCGCGCAACGTCGTGGCGCTGGTGCCGGGCCGCAAACACGCTGACGAGTATGTGCTCTATACCGCGCACTGGGATCATCTCGGCCGTTGCACGCCGGACGCGACCGGTGATGATATCTGCAATGGCGCCGTCGACAACGCGACCGGCACCGCGGCGCTGATTGAGCTGGCGGCAGCGTTCACGAAGGCGAAGCCGGAGCGGTCGGTGGTGCTGCTGGCGGTCACCGGCGAGGAATCCGGCCTGCTGGGCTCGACCTACTATGCCGCCAACCCGATCTACCCGCTGGCGCGTACGGTGGCCGGCATCAACATGGATGCCCTGAGTACCATCGGCCGGACCCATGATGTCGTCGTGGTGGGCCACGGCAAGTCGGAGCTTGAGAACATCCTGCAGCAGTGGGCGGCCCGTCAGGGCCGCGTGGTGGTGCCGGAAGCGACGCCGGAGAACGGGGCCTTCTACCGCTCCGACCACTTCCCGTTCGCCAAGGCGGGGGTGCCGATGCTTTATGCGGAAGGCGGCATCGATGTGGTTGGCAAGGGTATCGAGTGGGGCAAGGCGCAGGTCGACCGCTATGTCGCCGACCATTACCACCAGCCTTCGGACGAATATTCGCCTGACATGGACCTCAGCGGCGCCGCCGAGGATGTCCAGTTGCTGTTCAATGTCGGAGCCGCCATCGCCAGCTCGCGGGACTGGCCGACGTGGCTGCCTTCGGCGGAGTTCGCCGCCGCCCGCGCCGCCTCACGCGCCGCCGCCGCCGGGGAGCGGAAGCAATGATGCTACGCCAGCCCGCCGAATGGATGCGCCACGGTGCCCTATGGTCGGCCTGGCCGAGTGCCGCCGACCTCTGGCAGGAGGACCTCGACGCCGCGCGCGCGGAGGTGGCGGCACTGTATGCCGCCATTGCCGACGTCGACCCGGCGACCGGCCAGCCGCGTGGCGAGGCGCTGAACATCCTGGTCCATGGCGACGAGGCGCGCGACAGTGCCGCGGTGGCGCTGGCGGGGCTGGGCGCGACGCTGATCGACATTCCCTTCGGTGACATCTGGCTGCGGGACACGGCGCCGATTTTCGTCGTCGATGACGCGCACCGGCTGGCGGCGGCGAGCTTCGGCTTCAACGGCTGGGGCGGCAAGTACGACCTGCCGCACGACGCCGGTGTGTCGCGGGCGATCGCCGCCGCCTCGGGGTTGCCGACCCATCGCTTCGACTGGGTGCTGGAGGGCGGCTCGATTGACGTCGACGGCGCCGGGCGGGGGCTCACCACCGAACAGTGCCTGCTCAACCGCAACCGCAACCCCGACCTCGACCGGGCGACCATCGAACGGTACCTCGCCGAGCAGCTGGGCGTCAGCGTGCCGGTATGGCTGGGCGAGGGGCTCGCCAACGACCATACCGACGGCCACATCGACAACCTCGCCCGCTTCGTGGCGCCGGGCGTCGCGGTGGTGCCGGAAGCCCGCGACAGTGACGATCCCAACACCGAGGTTTATCGGGACGCCCGCCAGCGCCTGCGGGCGGCGGGCCTTGAGGTGGTGACGGTGCCGTCGGTCGGCCGGCTGGAGAACGAGGACGGCGACGTGGTGCCGGCCTCCTACATGAACTTCTACATCGCCAACACCACGGTGGTGGTGCCAACCTATGGCAGCCGCTGGGACGACGCGGCGGTCGAGGCGATCGGCCGGCTCTTCCCCGGCAGGCGCGCGGTGGGCTGCCGGGCCAACGCCATCCTCACCGGCGGCGGCTCCTTCCATTGCATCACCCAGCAGGTACCGAGCCTGCCGCTGGAGGAAATCTGACCATGACCCGGACCATCAACGTCGCCGCGCTTCAGCTCGCCTTGAGTGACGACATGGACGCCAACATCAAGGCCGTCAGCCATCTGGTGCGCGAGGCGGCGGCGCGCGGCGCCCAGGTGATCCTGCCGCCTGAGCTGTTCCAGGGTCATTATTTCTGCAAGGACCAGCGCGAGGAGTTTTTCGCCCGCGCCTACCCGATCGCCGAACATCCGGCGGTGCGCGCCATGCAGGCGCTGGCACATGAACTGAAGGTCTATATCCCGACCTCGGTCTATGAGCGCGACGGTCATCACTACTACAACTCGCTGGCGATGATCGGCGACGAGGGCGAGCTGATGGGCGTCTATCGCAAGAGCCACATTCCCGACGGGCCGGGGTATCAGGAGAAATTCTATTTCCGCCCCGGCAACACCGGCTTCAAGGTGTGGCCGACCCGCCATGGCGTGATCGGCGTCGGCGTCTGCTGGGACCAGTGGTACCCCGAATGTGCCCGCGCGATGATGCTGATGGGGGCGGAAGTCCTGCTCTACCCGACCGCCATCGGCGCCGAGCCGCACGACCCGACCCTCGACACCCGCGACCTGTGGCAGCGGGCGCAGATCGGCCATGCGGTGTCCAACGTGGTGCCGGTGATCGCCGCCAACCGCATCGGCACCGAGGACGGTCAGCGCTTCTACGGCTGCTCGTTCATCGCCAGCCATCGCGGCGACAAGGTGGCCGAGTTCGGCGACAGCGAGACCGGCGTCTTGTCGGCCAGCTTCGATCTCGACCTGATCCAGCGCCACCGCTTCGCCTTCGGCTTCTTCCGTGACCGGCGGCCGGACCTCTACGGCCGGCTGGCCGAGGATATCTGACAAGCGGCCGGAGAGCCGGCGCGACCGGCGGTGGGCTGGCGGCGGGGCGGCTGCGACATCGTGTCGGTGTCGTAAAAAATTCACACGCATGAGGCGAGCGGCCGCTGGTCGCAAACGCGCTGTTAACCCTTGTGCCGATAGGGTTCCCGCGCCGGTCGCAAAGCGTGGAGTCGATAATGCTGCTCAGGGTCAATCTGCAAATCCGACTGATCGTCTCGTTTGCCATTTTCGCCTTGAGCACCGTGCTCGTTGGCGCCATTGCCCACTTCCATCTGGCGGGTGATTCGCTGGCGGCGCATGCGCCATCGCTGCTCGCTCGCCTGCTGACCTCCGGCGTGCTGGGGGATGCCAGGACGCAGGTGCTGGTGGCGAGCCTGGGGTCGATCGTGCTCGCGGTGGTCGGCAGTTTCTGGTGCACCTGGTATATCACCCGACCGCTCAACCGGATCAGCAAGCAGCTGGTCGAGCTGGGCGCCGGCAACTACGCCATCGAGCCCGACGGCCTCGACCGGCATGACGAGATCGGCCACCTCGCGCAGGCCTTCCAGATGTTCAAGCGCAAGTTGCTGGAGCAGCAGGCGATGGAAGCCGAGCAGCGCCGGCTGACCGAGGAGCGGCTGGAGATGGAGCGTCGCGCCGCGGAGCATGAGGCGGCACTGGCCGCCGAGCGGCTGCGCCAGCAGGACGCCGACCTTGAGGCCGCACGTGCCAGCGAGGCCCGGGCCGCGCGACTGGCCGACCTGGTGGCGGATTTCGAAATCCATGTCGGTTCGGTGCTTGATGCGCTGCACGCCTCCGGTGGCACGCTCAAGCAGACCGCCGACACCATGAGCAGCACCGTCGATGCCACGCACGAACGGGCGTCGGCGGTATCGGCGGCGTCGCTGCAGGCGACCAACAATGTCCAGGCGGTCGCGGCCGCCGCGGAAGAGATGACGGCCTCGATCGGCGAAATCCACCGGCAGATTCTCACCTCCAAGACCATTGCCGACGAAGCGGCGGTGGAAGCCGGCGAGACCAACGCCCGCATGGGCGAACTGGCCCGTGTGGCCGCCCAGGTCGGCGAGATCGTCGAGCTGATCAATGCCATCGCCGAGCAGACCAACCTGCTGGCGCTCAACGCCACCATCGAGGCGGCGCGGGCCGGCGAGGCCGGCAAGGGCTTCGCGGTGGTTGCCAGCGAGGTCAAGGCGCTCGCCAACCAGACGGCGCATGCCACCGATCAGATTGGCGAGAAGATCGGCGCCATGCAGAGCGAGACCCAGGCGGCGGCGGCGACCATTGCCCGCGTCGTCGACACCATCCAGCGGATGACCGAGATCGCCAGCGACATCGCCGGCGCGATGGAGGAGCAGGACGCCACCACCCGCGAGATCGCGGCGTCGGTTTCACAGGCTGCCCAAGGCACCAACGAGGTGGCGACCAACATCGAGGGCGTCACCGACGCCGCGGTGCAGACCGCCATGGCGTCCGCCGATGTCGGCCAGGCGTCCGACACCGTGATCCGCCAGGCCGAGGACTTGCGCCAGAAGGTGGAAAGCTTCCTTGGTGGTGTCCGCGCCGCCTGAGCGCCGTCAGCCGCATTTGAATGTCTTGCGGCTCAGCCGCGGTCAAACTTTCGGCTGAGGATGATCGACGACATGGTTTCCCGCACGCCCTCGATGGCGCGCACCTGGTCCAGCGCGGCATCGAGATCCCGCGTCGTGGCGGCGGCCATCTCGGCGATCAGGTCGTAGGGGCCGCTGACCGACAGCAGCGAGGCCACGGCGTCGATCTTCTTCAGCCGGGCTTCCACCGCCGCCTGCGCCTGTGGCGCGATGCCGATCAGCACATGCGCGCGCACCCGGTTGTCGCTGGCGCCGACGCGCGCCGAATAGCCGGTGATGACGCCGCTCTGCTCCAGCCGTTCGAGGCGGGCCTGGACGGTGGACCGGGCGACACCCAGCTTGCGGGCGAGCTGGGCGGTGGGTGCCCGGGCGTTCTGCACCAGCAACTGGATCAGGCGGGCATCGAGGCTGTCTTCACTCATATCGCCGAAACACTGGTCAAAATGACTGGCAATGTCGAGCATTTTGTGCAGCATTCCACTCCACATCGGCCAGAAATTTCGGGAGATTGCAGGTCCATTCAGATTTTCGGAGAAGACCATGCGTGACATTCTGGTTGTGGGTGCCGGCAACATCGGCGACATGATCGCCGCCCTGCTGCTGCCGACCGGCGACTACCGGGTGACCATTGCCGATCGCGCCGAGGCGGCGCTGGATCGCATGACGCCACAGGAAGGCCTGAGCAAGCTGGTGCTGGACGCCACCGACCCGGTGGCGCTGGCCGCCGCGCTGAAGGACAAGTTCGCGGTCATTTCCGCTGCCCCCTACCACATCACGGCGCACATCGCCCGCGCGGCCTACGCGGCGGGCATCCACTACCTCGACCCCACCGAGGACGTTGCCTCGACCAAGATCGTCAAGGAACTGTCGGCCACCGCCAGGGCGGCGCTGATCCCGCAATGTGGCCTGGCGCCGGGCTTCATCGCCATTGTCGGCAAGCACCTCGCCGACACCTTCTCGGAGCTGGACACGCTGCGCCTGCGGGTCGGCGCGCTGCCGCGCTTCCCGACCAACAGCCTGACCTACAACCTCACCTGGTCGACAGAGGGTGTGATCAACGAATATTGCGAGCCGTGCGAGGCGATCGTCGAGGGGCGGCACATGCTGGTGCCGGCGCTGGAGAACATGGACCATTTCTCGCTCGACGGCGTGAACTTCGAGGCATTCAACACCTCCGGCGGCCTTGGTACGCTGGGCGAGACGCTGGACGGCAAGGTGCGCAACCTCAGCTACCAGACCATCCGCTACCCCGGCCACCGCGACATCATGAAGACGCTGATCCAGGATCTGCGGCTGGGCCAGAACCGCGCCCTGTTCAAGCAGGTGCTGGAAAACGCGGTGCCGGTGACCGAACAGGACGTGGTGGTGATCTTCGTCACCGCGACCGGCAAGCGGGCCGGCAAGCTGATGCAGGAAAGCTACGCCAACCGCATCTACCCGCGCACCATCGGCGGCAAGACCTGGGCGGCGATCCAGGTGACCACCGCCAGCGCCATCTGCGCGGTGCTCGACATGCTGGCCGACGGCGCGCTGCCGCAGAAGGGCTTTGTCCGCCAGGAGCAGATTCCGCTTGATGCCTTCCTCGCCAACCGCTTCGGCAAGGCATACGCCGCTTGAACGGCAATCTGCCCGGCGCCGCTTGAACGGCAATCTGCCCGGCGCCGCGTGAGCGGCAATCTTCCAGGCGCTGCCTGATCGATCTCCGTCCGGAAAACTGAAACGCCGGCGTCAGCGACGCCGGCGTTTTTTTACGCGGTCTCTGGCCCGGGCCGGTTACTTCAGGCCGAGCGCATCGACCACCGCCTGCCAGGAGACCAGCTTGAAGTTCTGCGGCTGGGGCGCGTTGTCGCCATCCTGGGCAACGAACAGGCCGCCGGGGAAGTCGGGGCCAAAATCGCCGGCCATCAGCGCGATGCCGTCGGTCTCGGACGTGCCATCGACGCCAGCGCCGTTGTCGACAATGCGGAAGCGGCCGACATAGGCGCCATCGGCAAGGCCGTAAAGGGTGTAGGCGTTGTCGCCCTGGCTGGAGACCACCAGATAGCCGCGGCCGTCGCTGCCGGGCGCCAGCGCCAGACCCTCGACATCGGCGACCAGTTGCGCGCCGTCGGCCTTGGCGAACAGACGGCCTTCGGTGGGAGCGTCGGCGCCGGTGCTGAACGCCCACACACCGACATTTTCCTCGCCAACGTAAAGCGTGCCTGACGCGGTGTCGACGACGCAGCCCTCCACCTGCGAGGGCACTTTCATGCTGCGGACGACCCGGCCCGTTGGCGTGGCGCCCCCGAGATCCAGCGCGATCTGGTTGATGGTGCCGTCCTTGATGGCGGCGAAGGCATGGACGGTGTCGCTGCCCGGCAGCTGCGCGAGGCACAGGCCGTAGGACTCGCCGTCACCGGCGGCGACGATCCCCAGCGGCGTCAATGCGGCGGTGGCGGGATCAAGCGTGTAGAGCGCCAGCTTGGCGTTCTTCTCGTCGTTGCGGTCGGACGCGACCACCAGGATGGCGCTCTGGCCCTTCACCATCACGCCATCGAGCAGGTCGACGTTGTTGACCCGCCCGGCCTGGATGAAGAACTTGTCGGCGCCATCAAGGCCATAGACATGCAGCCCGGCCTTCTTGTCGGTGGCGACGATCAGGCTGGCGGCGGGATTGGCGGCGTTGCGCCAGATCGCCGGATCATCGGCGGCGTCGTCCCTGGTGGCGACAGCGGCGGTCTCGCGCACCGCCTTGACCTCGGCGGTCGGCACGCTGGCGGCCGGCGTCGGGTTGCCGGAGCAGCCCGCCAGCAGCAGTGCCCCCAGGGCGGATGCCAGCAGCGTCGGGGCCAGTGGTGTCGAGGGGTGGCGGGGGGCAAGATGCGTCATGATCGGTTCCTGTCTGTTACGCCTGCGCTGCTAGCAATGGCGCATGACACTTACGTTGCATCACGATGACGAAATGGCGACAGGGGGAGTGTCCGCAGGAGGTTGCCCGGCGAGGAGCCCGGCCAGCATGTGTCTCGCCGTGGCCGCGACGATGGCTCGGCGTTGCCCGCTGAGGGCGTTCCACTCCAGGAAGGCCAGCGAGATCGGCGCTTCACGGGTGAACGCCGACAGCGCCGCCACCAGCATCAGCGCCCCGGTGCGCTCGTCCTCGCCGCCGGCCGGGGTGCCGCGCGCCACCGCCAGCAGGTCGGCGACCAGCCCGAGGCCCGGCCGCCACAGTTCATCGTAGAGCAGGGTGTAGCCCGGTCCCTGTTCGCTCATTTCGCGCAGTACGAAATCAGTGCTCAGTCGCTGCCCCGCATCGGCGGTGATCGCGCCAAGGAGGGCGTCGATGATGCGCTCCAGCCAGGCGCGGGCGTCATCCGGTGTCAGCGTCCCGGCATCGGCGGCGATACGGGCCCTGGCGACCAGCGGCAGCAGCAGGCGGCGATGCTGCTCGACGATTTCCCGGGCGCAGGCGCGGTGCAGCCCGTCCTTGTTGCCGAAATGATAGGCGATGACCGGCAGGGTGACCCCCGCCTCGGCCGCGATCATCCGCGTGGTGGCGCCGGTGAAGCCCTCGCGCGCGAAGCAGCGCATGCCGGCCTCCAGGATGCGGCCGGCGGTGGATTCGGGAGCAGTGGACTCGAGAGTCTTGAACTCGCGGGTCGTGGCTTCATGGGCCCTGTGAGGCGTGACAGGTTCGGCGGTCATGGCATCGCCATAGCAGCAAAGTCGGTTGCGGCGTACCCTATCACATGATAGCCACCCTATATCAAGCGATAGGGGGGTGCCGTCATGAACGTGCAGGTGGGCGACGCTGGCTCGGGTGAAGCAGGTTCGCCGCATGGCGGCTCGGGCGATGAAGGCCTGCGACAGGCCGCGCGCCGCGCCGCCGCGAAGGAGTGGATCGTCGATTATCGCCATCCGACGGGCGAGCCGGCGCTGCTGGCACCCGATTCCGTGCAGTGGCGGGTATTCCGCAACCCCATCGCCATGGCCGTGGGCGGGGTCGCCGCCGTGCTGCTGGAGTTCGCCGATGCTCGCATACGCTCGGGCGTGTGGGAGCACTCGGTCTATCCGGTCGACCCGATCGGCCGCTCGCGCCGCACCGGCATCGCCGCGATGGTGGGCGTTTATGGCCCGGAGTCGATGGCCCGCAAGGTGATCGCCGGCGTCACCCGGATGCACGCCAAGGTGGCCGGACGAACGCCCAGCGGCACGGCCTACCAGGCGCTTGACCCGGTGCTGCTCAACTGGGTCCATGCCACGGCGGCCTATGGCTTCCTCAAGGCCTATCACACCTTCGTCAAGCCGGTGTCGGCGGTGGACCAGCAGCGCTTCTTCGCCGAGGGCGAGCCGGTGGGGCGCCTTTACGGCGTCACCCGGTCGGCGCGCTCCGAGGCCGATTTCCTCGACATGATGAACGAACTGCTGCCCGACTTCGAGCCGCACCCGATCAATCTGGAATTTCTCGATATCATCGCCTCCGGCAAGGCGGCGCCCACCGTGCCGCGTTTCCTGCACCGGGCGCTGGCGCGCGGCGCGGTGTCGATCCTGCCGCCGGTTGTGCGCGCGCGGCTGGAACTGGGGCCGGAATGGTCACTGACCACGCTCGATCGGATCGCGCTCAAGGCGGCGGGCTGGCTGGCGGAGACTCGTCGTGACCGGCAGTCGCCGGCGTGGGCGGCGGCGGAACGGCTGGGCTTGCCGGGCGAGTTCTCCTGGCTGTCGCCGGCGGAGCAGGCGCGGGTGCTGAAAGCGCGTCGTCCGGTGCCGGCGGCGGCACAGGCGGCCTGAGCCCAGCGGGAATCGGGACAGGCCGGAACCGGCACAGGCGGGAAGGCGCGCGGATCAGTAGTGTTCGGGGACGTAATCGTCCTCGATCAGGTCCATGAACTTGGTGGTTTCCTTGCGGAACAGCACGTTGACGGTGCCGGTGGCGCCGTGGCGCTGCTTGGCCACCAGCACTTCGGCGCGGCCCCTGATGCGTTCGCCCTTTTCCATCCACTTGATGAACTTTTCCGAGCCTTCCTCCGGCTTCTTCTGGGCGTGGTAATATTCCTCGCGGAACACGAACAGCACGATGTCGGCGTCCTGCTCGATGGAGCCCGATTCACGCAGGTCGGAAAGCTGCGGCCGCTTGTCCTCGCGGGATTCGACGGCGCGGGACAGCTGGGACAGCGCGATCACCGGCACTTCCAGTTCTTTCGCCAGCATTTTCAGGCCACGGGTGATCTCCGAGAGCTCCTGCACGCGGTTGGCTTCCCCACCCTTGCCGGAGCCGGCGAGCAGCTGGAGATAGTCCACCACCACCATGCCGATCTGCTTCTGGCGTTTGAGCCGGCGGGCGCGGGTGCGCAGCGCGGCGATGGTCAGGCCGGCGGTGTCGTCGATGTACAGCGGCAGATCTTCCAGGTCCTGGGCGGCGCGGGCGAGCTTGAGGAACTCGTCATGGCTGATCTTGCCCATGCGCAGCAGTTCGCCGGAGATGCCGCTTTCCTCGGCCAGCAGACGGGTGGCGAGCTGGTCGGCCGACATTTCAAGGCTGAAGAAGGCCACCGCCGCGCCGGTCGACTGCTCCAGCGGGATGCCGGCGTCGCGGTCCTGCTTTGCCCGCAGCGCCGCCGCGAACGCGATGTTGGTGGCCAGCGCGGTCTTGCCCATGCCGGGGCGGCCGGCGAGGATGATGAGGTCGGACTTGTGCAGGCCACCCATCTTCTCGTTGAGGCTGGTGAGGCCGGTGGTGACGCCCGACAGCGAGCCGCCGGACTTGCGGGCGCGCTCGGCCATCTCCACCGCCAGCTGGGCGGCGCGGGCGAAATCCTTGACGCCGGACGACACCTCGCCCTGCTCGGCGACACGGTAAAGAGCGATTTCGGCTTCCTGGATTTGCCCTTGCGGGTCGATCTCCTGGCTGGTGTCGGTGGCCTGCTCGACCATGGTGCGGCCGACCCGGATCAGCTCGCGCAGGATGGCGAGGTCATAGATCTGGGTGGCGAAGTCGCGCGCGCCGAACAGGGCGGCGGTGTTGGCGGCGAGCTGGCCGAGATAGGCCGGGCCGCCCAGCTCCGCCATCGCCTCGTCGGCGGTGAACAGGGGTTTGAGCGTCACCGGGTTGGCGACCAGGTTGCGATCCACCGTGCGCAGGATGGCGGTGTAGATGCGCCCGTGCAGCGCCTCGTGGAAATGCTCCGGCCGCAGCTTGATCTGCACGTCCTCGACCAGCCGGTTGTCGATCAGCAGGGCGCCGAGCAGCGCCTGCTCGGCCTCCAGGTTGTGGGGCAGG
Source organism: Parapedomonas caeni (assembly GCF_041060555.1). NCBI lineage: Bacteria > Pseudomonadati > Pseudomonadota > Alphaproteobacteria > Sphingomonadales > Sphingosinicellaceae > Parapedomonas > Parapedomonas caeni. The sequence goes on from NZ_JBEUDS010000003.1 coordinate 69,680, forward strand.
GCGGTCGCCTCGATCGGCGATGATGACAGGGCAGGGACGGGTGCAAGGGCCATAGGGGGAGGGAGAATGATCGAGCCGGCCGCCGCGCGCAACGGCCCTTAGACGGCGCGGGGCACATCAGCGGGGGATGACCATGTGGATGGGGTGTGGATAAGTCGGCGCGTACCGGGCCGTCACGAGGGGGGTGGCGCCCGCAACGGAAAACGCCGCCCGAGTGGTCCCGGGCGGCGCTTTTCGTCGGTGCGACGGCTGTGGCTCACGCCTCGCTGTCGGCAGCCTCTTCGGCCTCGTCGGAAGCCTCGGCGGCGGGCGCCGCTTCCTCTTCTTCCTCGTCCTCGTCGACCAGCTTGGTGACGTCGACGCCCTTGGCCTGCAGCGCGGCCTCCTCATTGGAGCGGGCGACGTTGACGGTCACCGTCTCGGCGACTTCCGGGTGCAGGACAACGCGCACGGCGTGCAGCCCCAGCACCTTGATCGGCTTGTCGAGCACCACCTGCGACTTCACCACGGTGACGCCCTCGGTGGACAGCGCCTCGGCGATGTCGCGGCTGGCGACCGAACCGTACAGCTGGCCGCTGTCGCCGGCCTGGCGGATCAGAACGACGGTCTTGCCGGCGATCTTGCCCGCGTTGGCGCTGGCGGCCTCGCGCTTTTTCTGGTTGTCGGCCTCGATCTGCGCGCGCTGTGCCTCGAACAGCTTCTTGTTCTCCGCGCTGGCCCGCAGCGCCTTGCGCTTGGGCAGCAGGAAGTTGCGGGCATAGCCGGCCTTCACGGAGACGACGTCGCCGATGTTGCCGAGCTTCTCGACACGTTCCAGCAGGATGATATCCATGGGATGCTCTCCTTACTGCACGAGGTAGGGCAGGAGGCCGATGTGGCGCGCCCGCTTGATCGCCTGCGACAGCTCACGCTGCTTCTTGGCGGAGACGGCGGTGATGCGGCTCGGCACGATCTTGCCACGCTCGGAAATGAAGCCCTGGAGCAGGCGCACGTCCTTGTAGTCGATCTTCGGCGCATTCTTGGCCGAGAACGGGCAGCTCTTGCGGCGACGGAAAAATGGTTTGGCCATCGTTGAAGCCCTCCTTAGTGACGCGGGCCACGGCGTTCGCCGCGGTCACCACGATCTCCGCGATCCCCGCGCTCGCCCCGTTCCGGGCGATCGCCACGCTCGCCACGCTCACCGCGCTCGCCACGATCATGCTTGCGCATCATCGCCGACGGACCGGCGTCGAGTTCCTCCACGCGCACGGTCAGGAAACGCAGGATGTCCTCGCTCAGCGACACGTTGCGCTCCAGCTCGGCGACGGCCGGTGCCGGGGCGTCCACGTTCAGCATGACGTAGTGGGCCTTGCGGTTCTTCTTGATGCGGTAGGCGATCGACTTCAGACCCCAGTATTCGGTCTTGGTCACCTTGCCGCCCTGGGCTTCGATGATCTTGGTGAACTGGTCGGCAAGACCATCGACCTGGGCGGTCGCGAGATCCTGGCGTGCCAGAAACACATGCTCGTACAACGGCATGGGCTTATTTCTCCTCCATGGCCGATCGCTGACGACGGGCAATCCGTCGCCCCTCCGGCTTTGTGCGGGATGTTGCGCTTTACAAAAGCACGTGGCGGGAAACCGGCTGGTTCCCCGCCACGCGGCGCTTCCATGCCTCAGGCGAGGCGAAATTGCAAGCCGATTAGCGCTTGGTGCTGGCGTACAGCGACCACAGACCGGCGAGGTCCGCATAGGCGGTGCCGGCCGGAATCTTCTTGAAGGTCTCGCGGGCCGCCGGGGTGTTGCCGGCGCGAACCTGGGCGATGCCGAGGTTGATCAGCGCTTCCGGCTTGGTGCCGGCCTTGGCGAAGGCGCTGGCGGCGGCCTGGTGATTGGCCAGGCTGGTGTAGACCATGCCTGCCTTCATCAGGTCGGTCGGGTTGGCGGAGCTGGCCAGCTTGGTGACGCTGGTGGCGTTGGTCTGCGCCATGCCGGACATCCGGGTCATCAGGCTCTGGACGCGGGCGTCGTTGGGCAGGGCCTTGGCGGCGATGCCCTGTTCCAGCACCTTCTTGCCGAGACCCGGCGCGCCATTGATGGTGGCCAGCTGGGAGAACTCGTCATAGTCAGGGCCGGACTTGAGGTTGCCGGTTTCCATCATCAGCTGGAACAGCGCCAGCTTGGCCTGGCCGCCCATCGGTTCGTTCTTCAGGTTGTAGAGCAGCGAGCTCCAGTTGGCCGGCGACGGGTCGGCCTTGATCAGCCGCTCCAGCGTCTTCATGTACTCGTCCTTCTGGCCCATCTTGTACTGGGCGGCGGCGAGGCCTTCCAGCCACTCCTTGCGGGTGCCCTTGGCCAGCAGTTTCTTGTAGGCGTCGGCGGCCTTGGCCGGCTGGTTCATCTTCACATAGGACTGGGCGACGATCAGCTGCATGTCCGGGCTGCCGCTCTTGCTGGCGGCCTTGATCGCTGCCTGATAGTTGCCGGCCTGGTAATAGAGCGGCGCGACCTGGTTCGGGCCGGCGCCGATGCTTTCCAGTTCCTTGGCGGCGGCCCCGTAGTTGCGGCCGACGGTGTAGACATAGGCCGCGGCCTCGGCGACCTTCTTCTTCTCGAAGTCGCTCTTCACGGCGGCGCGGGCGGCCTGGATCTTGGCGCCAGCGGCGGCGGCATTCCCCTTCTTCGCCAGTGCAACCGCTTCCTGCAGCGGCTTGCCGACGGCCTGGCTCACGGTCTGTGCCGCGGCCGGGGCGGCGGAGAAGGCCAGGGGCGTCGCGGCGGCCAGGGCCAGGGACAGAACAAAACTGGAAACTCGGGACATTCAAACCTCGTCAGTCAGGCGGTTGTTCGCAGCAGAACCGATCAGCGATGCGCGCGGCTCCACCAGGCGGCTGGAATCGGGGACGAAACATAGCAGCAGAGCAAGCAAGGCAAAGTGAAATCTTCGATAAGCCGTGGCTTGTGCGGGGCCGGCCGACCATCATTTCGCGCCGGTTCCCACGGAGTGACATGCCGATGCCGCCTTGCGGGGCGGTGACTCGGCGCTATAACCCGCCGGGAGTTTTTCAAGGAGGCGGTTGATGGCGCGCGCATTCGTGTTTCCGGGGCAGGGCAGTCAGGCGGTGGGCATGGGCAAGGCCCTCCACGACGCCAGCGGTACGGCCCGCGAGGTGTTCCAGGAGGTCGATGACGCCCTGGGCTTCGCGCTGTCGCGGCTGATGTTCGAGGGGCCGGCCGAGACCCTGACGCTGACCGAGAACGCCCAGCCGGCGATCATGGCGGTGTCGGTCGCTGTTGTCCGGGTGCTGGAGATCGATGGCGGCATCAGGCTCGCCGACAAGGCTGATTATGTCGCTGGTCACAGCCTGGGCGAATATTCCGCCCTGTGCGCCGCCGGCAGCCTGCAGCTGGCGGACACCGCGCGGCTGCTGAAACTGCGCGGCCAGGCGATGCAGGCGGCGGTGCCGGTGGGCGAGGGCGCCATGGCGGCGCTGCTGGGCCTCGACCTCGCCGACGCCCGGGCGGTCGCCGCGGCAGCGGCACAGGGAGATGTCTGCGCCTGCGCCAATGACAACGCGCCCGGCCAGGTGGTGGTCTCGGGCGCCAGGGCGGCGGTCGAGCGGGCGATCGAGCTGGCCAAGGAAAAGGGTGCCAAGCGCTCGATCCTGCTGCCGGTGTCGGCCCCCTTCCATTGCCCGCTGATGCAGCCGGCGGCCGACAAGATGGCCGAGGCGCTGGCGACGGCGGCCATCCGCGCGCCGTTCGTGCCGGTGATCGCCAATGTCACCGCCGGGCCGGTGACGGCGCCGGACGACATCCGCCGACTGCTGGTGGAACAGGTGACCGGCATGGTGCGCTGGCGTGAAAGCGTCGAGGCGATGGTGGCGCTGGGCGTCGACAGCTTCGTCGAGTGCGGCGCCGGCAAGGTGCTGGCCGGCCTCATCAAGCGCATCAACCGCGACGCGACCACGCTTAACGCCGAGACGCTGGACGACATCGAGGCGCTCGCCAAGGTGCTCTGAGGTCGCGGCGCTCGGCCACCCCCGCCGGCCCCTGCCGGTGACCCGTCGCCCCGGTGCTGAATCGCCGCCGCTTGCCGCGCGGTGGCGGCTGGTCTATGGCCCGGCACAACGACGCGGTCTTGCCAGAACGTCCGCGACCCCTCGGGAATAATGGAGGAACCATGTTCGATCTCAGCGGTATGAAGGCACTGGTCACCGGTGCATCCGGCGGCCTGGGCAGCGCCATTGCCAGGGCTCTCGCGGCGCAGGGCGCGCGGGTCGCGGTGTCCGGCACCCGCATGGATGCCTTGACCGGCATTGCCGCCGAACTGGGCAACGAGCCGGTTATCCTGCCGTGCAATCTTGCCGACGCGGCGTCGGTGGAGGCGCTGGTGCCGGCGGCGGTCGAGCAGCTGGGTGGCCTCGACATTCTGGTCAACAACGCCGGCATCACCCGCGACACCCTGGCGCTGCGGATGAAGGACGAGGACTGGGCGACCGTGGTGCAGGTCAATCTGGAAGCGGCGTTCCGGCTGAGTCGGGCGGCGCTGAAGCCGATGATGAAGGCGCGCTTCGGGCGGATCATTTCGATCACCTCGATCGTCGGCGTCACCGGCAACCCCGGTCAGGCCAACTATGCCGCGTCCAAGGCCGGTCTGATCGGCATGTCGAAGAGCCTGGCGGCGGAAGTCGCCAGCCGGGGCGTGACGGTCAACTGCGTGGCGCCCGGTTTCATCGCCTCGCCCATGACCGACGTGCTGTCGGATGACCAGAAGGGCAAGCTGCTGGACAAGATTCCCGCCGGCAAACTGGGCGAGGGCGCCGACATCGGCGCGGCGGTGGCCTATCTCGCCAGCCGCGAGGCCGCCTACGTCACCGGACAGACCCTGCACGTCAATGGCGGCATGGCGATGATCTGAGCCCGCAGCCGCCGTTTCGGGCGATCGTCGCTGAACGGTGAGGCGCGCAGGCGGGACATCTCGCAGTTTTTGGACTTGTCAGGGCTCACGGGGCAGATTAGTGCGAGCCTTCGAAGGTCGTGGGATCATTCCCCGCCAACGGAACAACACGGATAAAGGGACGAGCGAGATGAGCGATATCGCTGAACGCGTTAAGAAGATCGTTGTGGAGCACCTGGGCGTCGATGCCGCCAAGGTGACCGAGACCGCAAGCTTCATCGACGATCTGGGCGCGGACAGCCTGGATACCGTGGAGCTGGTCATGGCTTTCGAGGAAGAGTTCGGCGTGGAAATCCCGGACGATGCCGCTGAAAAGATCCTGACGGTGAAGGACGCCATCGACTTCATCCAGGCCAACGGCAACTGATCTCGCTGGTCACGGGCTTCGTGGCCTAGCCGATACGACGGCCCTCCAGGACCAATGGGGGGCCGTTCTTGTATAGCGTCCACAGTCCGGCACGGTATCGTGTCCGGACCGATGATATGAGGGAGGCGGAGAGATGCGTCGTGTAGTCGTCACCGGATTGGGCATGGTGACTCCGCTGGGCGCCGACGTGGCGACCACCTGGTCGAACCTGATCGCCGGCAAGTCCGGCGCCGGGCCCATCACGCACTTCGATGCCAGCAATTACGCCTGCCGTATTGCCTGCGAGGTCAAGCGCGGCGATGGCTCCGATGGAACCTTCGACCCTGGCAAGCGCGTTGATCACAAGATCCAGCGCCAGGTCGATCCGTTCATCGTGTTCGGCATCGACGCCGCCGGTCAGGCGATCGAGGATGCCGGCATCGAGGACCTCGACGAGGAGACCCGCCTGCGCGCCGGTGTGCTGATTGGCTCCGGCATCGGTGGCCTGCCGGGCATCGAGAAGGAATCGGTGAACCTGTTCCAGAATGGCCCGCGCCGGGTCAGCCCGCACTTCGTCCATGGCCGGCTGATCAACCTGGTCTCCGGCCAGGTGTCGATCAAATATGGCCTGAAGGGCCCCAACCACGCTGTCGTCACCGCCTGTTCGACCGGCGCGCACGCCATCGGCGACGCCGCTCGCCTGATCATGTGGGACGATGCCGACATCATGGTGGCCGGCGGCGCGGAAGCGACCATCTGTCCGATCGGCATCGCCGGCTTCAGCCAGGCCAAGGCGCTGTCCACCGCCTTCAACGACGAACCGACCCGCGCCTCGCGCCCCTACGATGTCGCCCGCGACGGTTTCGTGATGGGCGAGGGCGCCGGCTGCGTCGTGCTGGAGGAGTATGAACACGCCAAGAGGCGCGGCGCCAAGATCTACGCCGAGGTTATCGGCTACGGCCTGTCGGGCGACGCCTACCATGTGACGGCGCCGGCCTCCGACGGCAATGGCGGCTTCCGCTCGATGCAGATGGCGCTCAAGCGGGCCGGCCTCAATCCCGAGGACATCGACTATGTCAACGCCCACGGCACCTCGACGCCGCTGGGCGACGAGATCGAACTGGGCGCGGTGAAGCGGCTGTTCGGGTCGGCGATCGAGACGGTGTCGATGTCGTCGACCAAGTCGGCGGTCGGGCATCTGCTGGGCGCCGCCGGCGCGGTGGAGGCGATCTTCTCCATTCTCGCCATGCGTGACCAGATCGTGCCACCGACGCTGAACCTTGAAAACCCGTCCGAATCCTGCCTCGGTGTCGACCTGGTGCCGCTCAAGGCCAAGGAACGCAAGGTGCGCGCCGTGCTGTCCAACAGCTTCGGCTTCGGTGGCACCAACGCCACGGTCATCCTCAGGGCGCTCTGACGGTCGTGACGCCGAGCCCGCGCCGGGTCGCGCTGATCATCGCTGCCGCTGGCCTCCTGCTGGCGGCGGCGGTCACCGGCTGGTTCGGCTGGCAACGCTACCAATGGTCGGCGGCCGGGCCCGCGCCGGCCGAGATCACCGTCTTCGTCGAACCGGGGTCGTCGCTGACCGCCGCTGCCCGCGCGCTGGAGAAATCGGGCGTGATCGCCTCGACCACCCGGTTCCTGCGGCTGGCGCGCCGGTTTGGCGGCGACAGGTCGATCCAGGCCGGTGAATACGCGTTCCCGGCCCATGCCAGCATGGCCGAAGTGCTCGACCTGATGCAGCAGGGCCGCGTGCTGCTGCACAAGGTGACACTGGTCGAGGGCATGAGCGCGCTGCAGCTTTACGAACGGCTGCTGGCGGAGCCTCTGCTGACCGGCGATGTCGCCATCCCCGAGGAAGGCACGCTGCTGCCCGATACCTACACCTTCAGCCGGGGCGAGAGCCGGGCGGCGGTGCTGGCCCGGATGCAGTCGGCGATGGAAGCGACACTGGCGGAGCTGTGGGGCAGGCGGGCCCCTGGCCTGCCGTTCGCCACGCCACGGGAGGCGGTGACGTTGGCCTCCATCGTCGAGAAGGAAACCTCGAAGAAGGAAGAACTGACTGAAGTCGCCGGGGTTTATATCAATCGGCTGCGGCTGGGCATGAAGTTGCAGGCCGACCCGACGGTGATCTACCCGATCACCCGGGGCAAGCCGCTGGGGCGTCGGATCCGGCTGTCCGAGTTGCGGGCGGACAACGACTACAACACCTATGTCATCACCGGCCTGCCGGCGGGGCCGATCGCCAATCCCAGCCGGCGCTCGCTGGCCGCCGTGCTCAATCCCGCCAAGACCGACAACCTGTATTTCGTCGCCGACGGTTCCGGCGGCCATGTGTTCGCGCCCGATCTGGACACGCACAACCGCAATGTCGCGCGCTGGCGCCAGTTCCGCGCCGAGCAGGGCATCTAGGGACGTGCTCAAGCGCTCGGTGACCATCGCCGGCCATCGCACCAGCCTCAGTCTGGAACCGGTGTTCTGGGACGCCCTGGTGGCCGCTGCCAGCACCGAGGGCAAATCGCTCAACCAGCTTGTCGGCGAGATCGACGAGGCACGGACCACCAACCTGTCGAGCGCGATACGGGTGTGGCTCTACGAGCGGGCACGCTCTGGCCGATAGACCGCGGGCACGCTCTGGCCGATAGACCGCGGGCACGCTCTGGCCGATAGACCGCGGGCACGCTCTGGCCGACAGACCGCGGGTATGACTGATCAACCGGTGGCGCGCGGGCGATCCATGATCGTGACCAGCAGCAGTCCGCCGATGGTCAGCATGGTGCCGACGACCACGCGCCCGGTGATCGGCTCGCCCAGCAACACGACGCCGGCGCCGATGGTGACGATGGGTGCCGCCAGCATCAGGGGGGTGACCTGATTGACCGGGTGTCGCTGCACCAGCCAGAACATCAGGCCGTTGCCGATGATGCCGGCGGACAGCGCCGAGAACAGGCACAAGGCCAGGAATGGGGTCCAGCCATAGTCGGCGGCCGCGCTCGTGGCGGCGGGCTCGGTGATGACCGAGGCCAGCAGCAGCGGCGGCCATACCAGATTGGCGACCCAGGCTTGCAGGGGAATGGCCGGCAGGCCGCCGATCCGTCGGGACAGCACGGCGCTCAGGCCCCAGCAGAAGGTGGCGGCCAGGCACAGGCTGACGCCGTCAACATCCTCCAGCAGGCGCGGGTCGAAGGTCATGACGCCCAGTCCGAGGAAGGCAAGGCCGAGTCCCGCCCACACCGCGACGGTCGGCCGTTCGCCCAGCAGCGGCATGGCAAGCAGGGTGGCGAACGGGATCCACATCTGCAGGGTGATCGCCAGCGGCGCGATATGCTCGGCATGTGCCAGCCCCGAGTAAAGCAGGGCGAAGTGGATGGGGCCGCTGATCAGGCCCACCAGCAGCAGCTGGCGCCAGCGATGGCGGCTTTGCAGCAGCCACGGCGCCAGCATCAGTCCCTGCATGGCGAAACGGCTGCTCGCCGAGAACAGGGGCGGCACATGGTCGACGACCACCTTGGCGACCGTGTTGTTGAGCCCCCAAAGGGACGCCACCAGCAGGGCGAGCCCGAGGTGGCGCAGCGGCAGGGTGGTCATCAGTCGCGCTGCACGTAGGTGACGTGGCCCATTTTGCGGCCCGGCCGGGCATCGGCCTTGCCGTACAGATGCAGGCGGGCCTGCGGATCGCTCAGCAGGTCATGCCAGCGCAGCGCGTCCTCGCCGATGAGATTGCGCATCTCGACCCGGCCGACGGTATCGGTGCAGCCCAGCGGCAGACCGCAGATGGCACGGATGTGGTTCTCGAACTGCGACACCACCGCGCCCTCGGTCGTCCAGTGGCCGGAGTTGTGTACCCGTGGCGCCATTTCATTGAACAGCACCGTGTCACCGACGACGAACATCTCGACGCCCAGCACGCCGACATAGTCGAGCGCCCCGGCGATCCGGCGGGCCAGCGCCACCGCCTGCTCGGTGACGGCCGGCGACACCGTTGCCGGTACCCGCGAGACGCTGAGAATGCCGTCGTCGTGGCTGTTCTCCACCGGGCCGTAATGCGCCATGTCGCCATTCCAGCCGCGCACCACCAGCACCGAGACCTCGCGCTCGAACGGCACGAAGCCTTCGAGGATCGCCGGCACGCCGCGCAGGGCGGCCCAGGCCTCGGCACAGTCGGCGGCGGTCTTGAGCCGGGCCTGGCCCTTGCCGTCATAGCCCATGCGGCGGGTCTTCAGGATCGCCGGTGCGCCGATCTCGGCCACCGCCGCTTCCAGTTCCGCCAGCGAGGCGACGGCCCGATAGGGCGGGACACTGCCGGGCAGGGCGGCGACAAAGTCCTTCTCGCGCACCCGGTCCTGGGCGACGCCCAGGACCGTCGCCGAGGGCGCCACCAATGTCAGGCCGGCCAGCAGCGCGGCGGTGGCCGCCGGCACATTCTCGAACTCGTAGGTGACGATGTCGACGCTGGTGGCGAAGCCGGTCAGCGCCGTTTCGTCCTCGTAGGCGGCGATGGTGGTGGCGGCGGCGACGTGCGAGGCCGGCGAGTCATGCTCTGGCGTATAGATGTGGCAGCGATAGCCCAGTTCGGCGGCGGCGAGCGCCAGCATCCGGCCGAGCTGGCCGCCACCGAGTATGCCGATGGTGGAGCCGGGAGGCAGCGGTGTCATTGCGGCTGCTCGGCGACGCTATCCGTCTGGGCCTGGCGCCAGGCTGTCAGGCGCGCGTCGAGCGCCGGATCATGCAGCGCCAGGATGCCGGCGGCGAGCAGCGCGGCGTTGATGGCGCCGGCCTTGCCGATCGCCAGCGTGCCCACCGGCACCCCGCCGGGCATCTGGACGATGGACAGCAGGCTGTCCTGGCCCTTGAGCGCCTGTGATTCCACCGGCACGCCCAACACCGGCAGGGTGGTCATGCTGGCGGCCATGCCGGGCAGGTGCGCGGCCCCGCCGGCGCCGGCGATGATGACATGCAGGCCACGTTCCCTGGCTGACTTGGCATAGGTGTACAGCCGGTCCGGCGTGCGGTGGGCCGAGACGATGCGGGTTTCGTGCGCGACATCCAGTTCGGTGAGGATGCGGGCGGCATGTTCCATCGTTGCCCAGTCGGACTGGCTGCCCATGATGATACCGACCAGCGGCTGCGAGGAAGTCATTGTCGTCCTGTGCGAAGTCAAGCAAGGCGCGCACTATAACGGTGGCGTGGGCCTTGGCAACAAAACGGTAGTCAGGTGGTGAAATCAGGCGTGGGCGGCCAGTACCATCGAGGCCCGGCGTGCCAGCAGGGCCCACAGGTCGGCACGGATGGCCAGCGCCTGGGTGGCGCCGAACAGCAGGCCGCGGCGGATGGTGATGCTGTCGGCGATGGCCCCCAGATAATCGACGAGCCTCGACGACCCGGCGGGGTGAGGGGTATCGGCGCTCATCAGTGGCAGATCGCTTTTGCCGTCGCGGTCCCGGCACAGCCGGATGATGCCGTTGATCGTGTGGGCTGTCGGCTGCCAGGCCAGCGCCATGGCGATCACGGTGCCGAGCGCGCAGCCACGCCGCTCCGACAGCAGCAGGGTCTGAAGCTGCATGTGGTTGGCGCGGGCGGCGGTTTCGGCGTTCGTGAGACCGCCGATCAGGGATGGCGAGCCGACGGCGATGGCCAGGCCGTGCATGGCCTTGACGTCTGCCAGCGCCGCGCCGAGGACGGCTTCATGGTCGCTCTCGCCGGTCAGGCCGATATCGCGGCTGATAATGCCAAGGGCCGAGGCGGGCCAGCCATGGTGGGCAATCTCGAAGAAATGGGCGAAATCGGCGATCAGCGCGGTCAGCACCGGCCATGAGAGATCGCCGAGCCGGGCAAGATAGCTGGGTGCGGCCGCCGGGTCGGCGTGGATGCCGTCGACGAAGCAGCGCGCGAAGCCCTGCGCCGACTCTTCCGTCCGCGCCGCCTCGATCCAGTGCACAACGCTGGCGCGTGTGTGCCTGTCCGTGTTGGCGGGCCCAGCCATCGCCCTTAGATCCCTGATTCCCATCGTTCCCCTCATCCGGGCAACGGTAGTGCGGGAGTATTTAAAACGGGTTTAACGAGCGCGGCCACGCCGGCGCATCAGGCCGGCGCCAACCAGGCCCGCGCCCAGCAACGACAGGCTCGCCGGTTCGGGAATCTCGTCCGTCACCACGGTGATATGGCCGGCATAGACCGGCAGGTGGACCTCGCCGTTCTGCAGGAAGGTGTTGACCACCACGCTGCCGTTGAGGGCGTTGTTGTTGGTCACCGTGGCGTTGGGTGCCAGCACCGAGCCCCAGAACTCGGTGTTGAAGGTGAGCGAGGTGGCGTCGTAGAAGTTCCAGATGACGTTGGCCGCCGCCGCTTTGAGCGCCGCGCTGCCGCCGAGGAAATTCTCGTTCTCCGTGATCGTGCTGCCGCCGACATTGATGACAACCGTGGTGGCGCCATCGAGGGCGAAGCTGATCTCGTTGATCGCATTGAAGAAGCTCTGGCCGTCGGCGATGTTGAACACCGTCAGGCCGTCTACCGCCGAGGCCGACGAGAAGGTCGCCTTGCCGCTGGCGATGGTCGCGGTCGAGGTGGCGGCGATGCCTGCCAGCTGGCTGGTGAACTCCAGCATCGTCGGTGCGTGGTTCTCGATCACCGGAATGCTGACCAGCGCGCCGGTGGTGACACTGCCGCCCTGGACATGGTAGCCGGGCGCAATGGCGCCGCCGATGACCGCCGAGCTGCCACTGTTGAGGTTGACGTGGGTGGCGACGTTGCCGCCGACCGTCAGCACGCCGCCGCCCATGTTGGTCTGCGAGCCCGTCATGCTGCCGCCGATGGTGACGTTGCCGCCGGTGCCGTTCATGTTGAAATTGGCGGCCGACGAGCCCCCCACCAGCACTGAACCGCCGTTGTTGATCTGGTAGTTGCCCGAGCCGACCGAGCCGGCCACGGTCAGTGCCGGCAGGGCCAGGCCGTCGCTGACCTGGTTGCCCCGGATGTAGAAATTCTCGGCGCTGCCCGAAATGTTGCCGCCGACATAGGTGCGCCCCTCCACCTCATGACCGGTGGTCAGGTCGCCCAGCACGATGAGGTTGTACGCCCGCATCAGGTCCTGGGCGTCGATGGCGCCGGCGTGGGCTGTGCCGGGCAGGGTGGCGCCCGACAGGGCGGTGAGGGTCAGCAGACCTGCCAGCAACGGCTTCATGCGCGACATTGGCGACCTCGTGAGTGGGCAAATGCGATCAGCGCCCGGCCGCAGAAATGAGCGGGGCTCGAAAGTCATAACGGATATGTATTAATATCGCGTGAATAAAATGACGCGCCTGAACTCAACTCGTCGCATTTGTCTTCCGGCCAGGAGCGTACCGCCGGTTGTCCCGGTGCCCCGCCACGGTCCGGCCGCGGCGGGGCGCGCGTCAAACGCCGGCCGTCAGGTGTCGAGGAAACTGCGCATCTTGCGCGAGCGGCTGGGGTGCTTGAGCTTGCGCAGCGCCTTGGCCTCGATCTGGCGGATACGTTCGCGGGTCACCGAGAACTGCTGGCCGACTTCCTCCAGCGTGTGATCGGTGTTCATGCCAATGCCGAAGCGCATGCGCAGCACGCGCTCCTCGCGCGGGGTCAGGCTGGCCAGCACCCGCGTCACCGTTTCCTTCAGGTTGGAGTGGATGGCGGCATCGACCGGGATGACCGCGTTCTTGTCCTCGATGAAGTCTCCCAGGTGCGAATCCTCCTCGTCGCCGATCGGCGTTTCCAGGCTGATCGGCTCCTTGGCGATCTTCATCACCTTGCGGACCTTCTCCAGCGGCATGGACAGGCGCTCGGCCAGTTCCTCCGGCGTCGGCTCGCGGCCGATTTCGTGCAGGATCTGCCGGCTGGTGCGCACCAGCTTGTTGATGGTCTCGATCATGTGCACCGGAATGCGGATGGTGCGGGCCTGGTCGGCGATCGAGCGGGTGATGGCCTGCCGGATCCACCAGGTGGCGTAGGTCGAGAACTTGTAGCCGCGCCGATACTCGAACTTGTCGACCGCCTTCATCAGGCCGATGTTGCCTTCCTGAATAAGATCAAGGAATTGCAGGCCACGGTTGGTGTATTTCTTGGCGATCGAGATCACCAGGCGCAGGTTGGCTTCCACCATTTCCTTCTTGGCGATGCGCGCCTCGCGCTCGCCCTTCTGGACCATGGTGACGATGCGGCGGAATTCCTCCAGATCGACGCCGGCTTCCGAGGCCAGCTCGGCGATCTGCAGGCGGATGTTCTCGACCGCCGTGCGTTCGGCGCGGGCGAAGGATTCCCAGTGCTTGCCGAGCCCGCCAACGCGCTCCAGCCAGCCTTCCTCCAGTTCGTTGCCCATATACTCGTCGAGGAACGCCTTGCGATTGATCTTGTGGCGTTCCGCCAGACGCAGCACCTGGCCACCCAGCGACAGCACCCGCCGGTTGAGGCTGTAGAGCTGGTCGACGAGGAACTCGATCTTGTTGTTGTTGAAGTGGACGCTTTCCACCAGCGCGGTCAGCTCCTCGCGCAGCTTCTGGTACTTGCGCTCGTTGGCCTGGCCGAAGTCCTCGCCCTTGTGCATCGCTTCCAGCCGCTGTTCCTGCAGCTTGGCGAACTTGCGGTGGGAGGTGGTGATGAGGGCGAACTTCTCCAGCGCCTGGGGCTTGAGCACCTCTTCCATCGCGGCGAGCGAGAGGGTGTTGTCCTCTTCCTCCTCCTCGAAGGTCTGGCGTGGCGCCCGGCGCTCGGTGTAGTTGTCCTCGTCCTCGTCGGCGGGCTGTTCTTCTTCCTCTTCCTCGTCTTCCTTGTAGGCGACGGTCGGCAGGTCGGAATCAGTGCCTTCACCGCCTTCCACCTGCGCCTCTGTCGGCTCCTTGCCGAGCATGGCGTCGAGGTCGAGGATTTCACGCAGCAGCATGCGGCCGTTGTTCAGCGCTTCCGACCACTCGATGATGGCCTTGAAGGTCAGCGGGCTTTCGCACAGGCCGGCGATCATGGTGTCGCGGCCGGCCTCGATGCGCTTGGCGATGGCGATTTCGCCCTCGCGGGACAGCAGTTCCACCGCGCCCATCTCGCGCAGGTACATGCGCACCGGATCATCGGTGCGGTCGAGCGCGGTTTCCTTCTTCGGCGCGGCAACGAATTCCTGAGCCTCGTCGCCTTCGGCCGGGGTGTCGATCTCGGCGACCGGCTCCTCGGCCTCGGCATCTTCCGGGTCGTCGCCGTCGATGACGTTGATGCCCATCTCGGAGAGCAGGGACATGATGTCCTCGATCTGCTCGGACGACATGCTTTCCTGGGGCAGGTTGGCGTTCAGTTCGTCGTAGGTGATGTAGCCGCGTTCCTTGGCCCGCGCGATCATGCGCTTGACCGAGGCTTCGTTCATGTCAATGAGCGGGGCGTCGCTGTTTTCTTCGGTCGCTTCTTCCGACACTTCCGCTTCCTGACGTTTCACCATTGCTGCCTTGTCCTTATGTTGGCCGGGGCCTCAGGCATCGAGCGCATTCGCCAGGTCCGCCAGCTCGCGCCTGGCCAGTTCGCGGTCCTGGGTGATTCGCTGCAACCGATACCAATCGTCCTCGTTCTGATTCGCACGGTAGGTCGCCGCCGCCTCGCCGCACTCGGTATCCAGTGCGTTGATGCGAGTAACGCTCTGAAGAACAAGCGAAAAATCGCGCTCGCACCGGGCGGGGTCAAGGCCCGTCCGGGTGAACGTGAATTTAGGCTTGGGACGTGCGCGTATCGTGGCGACCAACCGTTCAAATCCCTCGCTCGCTAATGTGTTGTCGAGTCGGGCCTTGTCAAGGCATGGGTCGTGAATTGATTCGTCGAGCATGCGTGCCCACAGCCGGGCCAGCTCGGGATCGTCGATGGTCAGTCGCTCCAGTTCCTCGTGATGGCGGTCCAGCCAGTCAGGGTGTTCGAGCAGGCCGACCACCAGCGCGTCGACGATGGCCGGCGGCAGGGCCGGCGTGAGGTTGCGCTCCACCAGCAGCTTGGTGCCGGCGAGCACCCGGGGCTGGCTGGCGCGATAGCCGCCACGCGGGCCGCTACCCCATTGGCCGCCAGCGCGCGGGTTGCGCGCGCCGTTGCGGCCGACCAGCTGGTCGAAGCGTTCCAGCAGTTCCTGGCGGTAGAGCGACTGCACGGTGCCGTGGGCGATATCGCCGGTGCGGTTGAGCAGGGTCTGGCGCAGGGCGGCGCGGCCCTCGGGCGTCGCCAGACTGGCGGCCTGGACCTCGGACTGCCACAGCAGGTCCACCAGTGGCTGGGCGCCCTCCAGCAGCCGTTCCAGCGCCGGCGCGCCACTGCTTTTCACCAGGTCGTCGGGGTCCTGGCCCGCGGGCAGGGTGACGAAGCGCAGGCTCTTGCCCGGCTCCAGCAGCGGCAGCGCGCGCAGGGCCGCGCGCAGCGCGGCGCGCTGGCCGGCGGCGTCGCCGTCGAAGCAGAGCAGGGGCTCCGGCACCAGCCGCCACAGCCGCTGGATATGGTCCTCCGTCAGCGCGGTGCCCAGTGGCGCCACCGCCGCCTCGAAGCCGGCCTGGGCGAGCGCGATGACGTCCATGTAGCCCTCGACCACCAGCAGCCGCTCGCTCTTGCGGGCCGGCCCCGAGGCCAGGTCGATATTGTAGAGCGTGCGCCCCTTGTCGAACAGCGGCGTGTCCGGCGAGTTGAGGTACTTTGGCTGACCGTCACCGAGGATGCGGCCACCGAAGGCAATGACCCGGCCGCGACCATCGCGGATCGGGAACATCAGCCGGCCGCGGAAGCGATCATAGGGCGTCTTGTCGTCCACCGCGATCAGCAGGCCGGCCTCGATCAGCAGCGCCTCCGAGGCGCCCTTGGCCAGCAGCGCGGTCTTGAGGCCGTCCCGGCGGTCCGGCGCGAAGCCCAGGCCGAAGCGGCGCACCGTTTCAGGTCTGAGGCCCCGGCGCTCGACATAACTTCGGGCTTCACCACCGGCGATGCCCTGCAGCTGCTCGGCGAACCAGGCCTGGGCCGCCGTCATGACCTCCACCAGGCCGCCCAGCCGCTCGGCGCGCACACGGTCCTCAGGGCTTTCGCGCGGCATCTCCAGTCCGGCCTCGGCGGCCAGCTGCTCCACCGCCTCGCGGAACGAGCGCCCCTCGGCCTCGCACAGGAAGCGGATGACGTCGCCATGGGCGCCGCAGCCGAAGCAATGATAGAAGGCCTTCTCGTCGTTGACGTAGAAGCTCGGGCTCTTCTCGTTGTGGAACGGGCAGCAGGCCTTGAACTCGCGGCCGGCCCGCACCAGCCGCACCTTGCGACCGACCACGGTGCTCAGCGGCACCCGGGCCCGGATTTCGTCAAGGAAGACGGGGCTGATGGTCATCGTCGCGCGGTCAGGCCCCCAGTGCCGCCTTCACCAGCGCGCCGGCGCGGCCCATATCGATCTGGCCGGCGAACCTGGTCTTGAGCGCGCCCATGACGCGGCCCATGTCCTTGGCCGAAGTGGCGCCCAGCTCGGCGACCAGGCCGGCGATCGCGGCCTTGGCCTCGTCCTCGCTCATCATCGCCGGCAGGAAGCGTTCAATAATGGCGATCTCCGCCTTCTCGCCGTCCGCCAGTTCCTGACGGCCGCCCTTCTCGTACATCTCCACCGATTCGCGGCGCTGCTTCACCATCTTGGTCAGCACCTCGATGACCATCTGGTCGTCGTCCACCGGCGCCGTCGCCGTGCGCAGTTCGATGTCGCGGTTCTTGATGGCGGCCTGGGCCATGCGCAGGGTGGAGACGGTCTTTTCGTCCTTGGCCTTCATGGCATCGACCAGCGCCTGCTTGATCGCGTCGCGGATCATGCGGGGAAGCTCCTTTTGAGCCGTGTTGCGGGGAAGCCTTTAGCATAGCCGCGCGGGCGCCGGTTTTCAATCGAAATAAAAATACCAACCCATTGAAATAAAAGGGGAATTTATATATCTTTCTTTTCTTGACAGGGGGCGGGCGCCTCACTAGAAGCGCCGCAATTTGCCCGGCCCCAAGCGTTCGGGTAAACCCCGACAACGCCAAACCTGAGGAGGTGCACGGTGCCCCAAACGCCCGCCGACACCAAGCCCCTGAGCGCGACCACCGGCGCGAGTGCCAGCGCGACCGATCTCACACCGCCGCCGGGCGCGACCGCCGTCCTGGTGCTGGCCGATGGCACCCTGTTCTGGGGTCGCGGCGCCGGCGCCACGGGCGAGAAGGTGGGCGAGGTCTGCTTCAATACCGCGATGACCGGCTATCAGGAGATCATGACCGATCCGTCCTATGCCGGTCAGATCATCACTTTCACTTTTCCCCATATCGGCAATGTCGGCGCCAACGCCCAAGACATCGAGGCGCTGACGCCCTATGCCCTGGGCTGCGTGCTGCGCCAGGACATCACCGCGCCGGCCAACTTCCGGGCCGAGCGCGGCTTCGATGACTGGCTGAAAAGCCATGGCCTGATCGGCATCTCCGGCGTCGACACCCGTCGGCTGACCCGGCTGATCCGCCAGCAAGGCGCCCCCAACGGCGTGCTGGCGCACCATCCCGACGGCGTGTTCGACGTGCCGGCGCTGATCGCCCGGGCGCGTGCCTGGCCGGGGCTTGAAGGCATGGACCTCGCCAAGGAGGTCTGGACCCGTCAGACCACGAGCTGGGACGAGACGCTGTGGGCGCTGGGCGCCGGCTATGGCCGGCAGGCCGCGCCGACCCGGCACATTGTCGCCATCGACTACGGCATCAAGCGCAACATCCTGCGCAACCTGGCCTCGGCGGGTGCGCGGGTGACGGTGGTGCCCGGCGACTCCTCGTTCGCGGACATCATGGCGCACAACCCGGATGGCATCTTTCTCTCCAACGGCCCCGGCGATCCGGCGGCGACCGGCGAATATGCCATTCCGGTGATCCGCCAGCTGATCGAGACCGGCAAGCCGGTGTTCGGTATCTGCCTTGGCCACCAGATGCTCGGTCTGGCCGCCGGCGCGCGGACCTACAAGATGCACCAGGGCCATCGTGGCGCCAACCACCCGGTCAAGGACCTGGAGACCGGCAAGGTCGAGATCACCTCGATGAACCACGGCTTCGCGGTGGACGCCGAGACGCTGCCGGCCAACGTCAAGGCGACGCACGTGTCGCTGTTCGACGGCACGCTGTGCGGCCTGCGCTACCTCGACCGGCCGGTGTTCTCGGTGCAGCACCACCCGGAGGCATCGCCCGGGCCGCAGGACAGCTTCTATCTGTTCCGTCGTTTCATGGATGCCGTGGAGGCCGGACAATGAGCAGTGTGATCGTCCCGCAGGACATGCTGGAGCAGGAATGGGAAGCCGATGACGAGGTGCTGGAAAACCTCGCCAACAACGGCGACCGGCCGTCGGCGATCCGCTGGGTCGATGTGATCTTCCGGGGCGACCCGGCGGCGCTGGACGCGCTGGCCGAGACGCTGCTCGATGACGGCTGGCAAGTCGCCGAGACGGAAGAGGACACCGACGGCGAGTGGACCATGGAGGCCCGGCGGCGCCAGAGCGCCGAGCGCGCGGCGATTCATGATCTCACCCGCACCTGCCTGGGGTTCGCGATCGCCCACGGCGTCGAATACGACGGCTGGGGCACCGTGGCCACCGACGAGGATGACGCGTGACGCGCAGGCTCACCAACGATCCGGCGGAGATGGTCGCCATCGGTCTGGAACGCCTCGGCGTGCTGGCGACCGACGGCAACGATCTGACGCGCCCGCGCCTGACCACCCACAGCTTCTCCGGCCATGCCGACGCCATCGACCAGGTGGCGGTGGCGTTGCGCCATGCCGGCTTCGCCACCGAGATCGACGACGACGACGCCCGTGACGTCAGCGCCCAGGCGATGACCGTGACCGACGAACCCTGGCTGCGCGAGGCGATGGTGATCCTCTGCCGCGTCGCCGACCGCTTCGGCGTGACCTATGAAGGCTGGGAGGCACTCGCCGACCAGTCGCATACCTGATGAACGAGAACAGCCCCCATGCCCAAACGCACTGACATTTCCTCGATCCTCATCATTGGCGCCGGCCCGATCATCATCGGCCAGGCCTGCGAGTTCGACTATTCGGGCACCCAGGCCTGCAAGGCGCTGAAGGCGGAGGGCTACCGGATCATCCTGGTCAACTCCAACCCGGCCACCATCATGACCGACCCGGAGCTGGCCGACGCGACCTACATCGAGCCGATCACGCCCGAGATCGTCGCGCGCATCATCGAGAAGGAGCGCCCCGACGCGGTGCTGCCGACCATGGGCGGGCAGACCGCGCTCAACACCGCGCTGGCGCTGGCGCAGGACGGCACGCTCGACAAGTTCGGCGTCCAGCTGATCGGCGCCAACGCGGAAGCCATCGACAAGGCCGAGGACCGGCTGAAGTTCCGCGAGGCGATGGACAAGATCGGGCTGGAAAGCGCCCGCAGCCGGGTCGCCCACTCCCTGGCCGAGGCGCTGGACGCACTCGATCATGTCGGCCTGCCGGCGATCATCCGTCCGAGCTTCACCATGGGTGGCACCGGCGGGGGCGTGGCCTACAACAAGGAAGACTTCATCCGCATCGTAGAGGGTGGTCTCGACGCCTCGCCGACCACCGAGGTGCTGATCGAGGAGTCCCTGCTGGGCTGGAAGGAATATGAGATGGAGGTGGTCCGCGACCGCGCGGACAACGCCATCATCATCTGCTCGATCGAGAATATCGACCCGATGGGCGTCCATACCGGCGACTCCATCACCGTCGCGCCGGCGCTGACGCTGACCGACAAGGAATACCAGATCATGCGCAACGCGAGCATCGCGGTGTTGCGCGAAATCGGTGTGGAAACAGGTGGTTCCAACGTTCAGTTCGCGGTTAACCCGAAGGATGGCCGACTGATCGTCATCGAAATGAACCCGCGCGTCAGCCGCTCGTCGGCGCTCGCCTCGAAGGCCACCGGCTTCCCGATCGCCAAGGTCGCGGCCAAGCTGGCGGTCGGCTACACGCTGGACGAGATCATGAACGACATCACCGGCGTGACCCCGGCGTCGTTCGAGCCGACCATCGATTATGTCGTCACCAAGATCCCGCGCTTCGCCTTCGAGAAGTTCAAGGGCGCCGAGCCGCTGCTCACCACCGCGATGAAGTCGGTGGGCGAGGTGATGGCCATCGGCCGCTCGTTCCAGGAATCGGTGCAGAAGGCGCTGCGCGGCCTGGAGACCGGACTGACCGGCTTCGACGAGGTGGCGCTGGCGGACGACAGTCTCGACACCCTGGAGGCGGAACTGGCCCGGCCGACGCCGGACCGGCTGCTGGTCATCGCCCAGGCGCTGCGCGCCGGGCTCAGCGTCGAGCGGGTGCACCAGATCACCAGCTACGAACCGTGGTTCCTGCGCCAGATCGAGGAGGTCATACAGGCGGAAAAATCCATCAAGGACAATGGGCTGCCGGGCGATGCTCAAGCCCTGCGCCAGCTCAAGGCGATGGGCTTCTCCGACAAGCGGCTGGCCGCGCTCGCCGGCCTCGACGAGGCGGCGGTGGCGGCCGCCCGGCGCGCCCGGGGCGTGACGCCGGTGTTCAAGCGCATTGACACCTGCGCTGCCGAGTTCGAGGCCCGCACGCCTTACATGTACTCGACCTACGAGGCGCCGGTGTTCGGCGAGGCCGAATGCGAAAGCCAGCCGACGGGCGCCACCAAGGTCGCCATCCTCGGTGGCGGCCCCAACCGCATCGGCCAGGGCATCGAGTTCGACTACTGCTGCTGCCATGCCTGCTTCGCGCTGACCGACGCCGGCTACGAGACCATCATGGTCAACTGCAATCCGGAAACAGTCTCGACCGACTACGACACCTCCGACCGGCTTTATTTCGAGCCGCTGACCCAGGAGGACGTGATCGAGCTGCTGCGGGTGGAGCAGCGCCGCGGCACGCTCAAGGGTGCCATCGTCCAGTTCGGGGGGCAGACGCCGCTCAAGCTCGCCCAGGCGCTGGAGGATGCCGGCATTCCGATCCTCGGCACCTCGCCGGACGCCATCGACCTCGCCGAGGACCGCGAGCGCTTCGCGGCGCTGGTCGAGGAACTCGGCCTGCGCCAGCCGGCCAACGGCATCGCCCGCTCGCGGGAAGAGGCGATCGCCGTGGCCGAACGGATCGGCTATCCGGTGCTGATCCGCCCGTCCTATGTGCTGGGCGGCCGCGCCATGGAGATCGTCGAGACCACGGCTCAGCTGGAAACTTATATCAGGGAAGCCGTGCAAGTCTCTGGCACATCACCGGTTTTGATCGATCAGTATCTGCGCGACGCGATCGAGTGCGACGTTGACGCGCTGGCCGACGGCACGGACGTGTTCGTCGCCGGCGTGATGCAGCACATCGAGGAGGCCGGCGTGCATTCCGGCGACTCCGCCTGTTCGCTGCCGCCCTACAGCCTGCCGGCCGCGGTGATCGCCGAGCTGAAGGCACAGACCGTCAAGCTGGCGCTGGCGCTTCAGGTGCGCGGCCTGATGAACGTGCAGTATGCCGTGAAGGATGGCGTGGTCTACCTCATCGAGGTCAACCCGCGCGCTTCGCGCACCGTGCCGTTCGTCGCCAAGACGGTGGGCATTCCGATTGCCAAGATCGCGGCCCGCATCATGGCCGGCGAGAGCCTGGCGAGCTTCAATCTGGTCGAGGCGACCCCCAGGCATATCGCGGTGAAGGAGGCTGTGTTCCCGTTCGCCCGCTTCCCCGGCGTTGATCCGGTGCTTGGGCCGGAGATGAAGTCCACCGGCGAAGTCATGGGCCTGGATACGGATTTCGCCCACGCGTTCGCCAAGAGCCAGCTCGGCGCCGGCACCCGTCTGCCGGCCGATGGCACCGTGTTCGTCTCGGTGAAGGATCATGACAAGCCGGTCATCATCGAGCCGGTGCGCAACCTGCTGGCGATGGGTTTCCGGGTGGTGGCGACCGGCGGCACCGCCGATTACCTGGCGGAACAGGGGCTGGCGGTGGAGCGCGTCAACAAGGTGGCGCAGGGCCGGCCGCACATCGTCGACCTGATGAAGGACGGCAAGATCCAGCTGGTGTTCAACACCACCGAGGGCGCCCAGGCGCTCAAGGACAGCTATTCGATCCGTTCGACCGCGCTCTATGGCAAGGTGCCCTACTTCACCACCGCCGCGGCGTCGGTGGCGGCGGTGGAGGCGATTCAGGCTTTGCGGCAGCGCACTCTTGATGTGCGGTCCCTGCAAGCCTACAATTTGTGAACCGAAGACTGGACTCCCCGGCGTGCCCGGTTCCCAGACGACGTCATCCCGCCGTGGACGGCCCTTGGCCGCCCGCCGGTGGATTATTCTGTGTGTGAGCCATCAGGAGCGTGAATATGGCCACCCTTGAGAAGCTGCCGATGCTGGCCGAAGGTTTCGAGGCCCTGCAGGCGGAGCTGTACAAGTTGAAAGCCGTCGAGCGACCGGCGATTGTCGAGGCGATCGAGGAAGCCCGGGCCCATGGCGATCTCTCGGAGAACGCCGAATATCATGCGGCCAAGGAACGGCAGGGCCAGATTGAAGCGCATATCGCCGAGCTGGAGGATCGCCTCAGCCGTGCCCAGGTGATCGACCCCAAGCGCCTGTCGGGCGACAAGGTGGTGTTCGGCGCGACCGTCACCCTGCTCGACGAGGACGACCGCGAGGTGGTTTACCAGATCGTCGGTCCGTATGAGGCCGATGCCAAATCGGGCCGCATTTCCTATTCGTCGCCGCTGGGCAAGGCGCTCATCGGCCGCAAGGTCAGCGACGAGGTGGAAGTGGTGACTCCCTCGGGCGATAAATATTACGAGATCGCCAAGCTTGAGTTCAAATGAGGCGCGATCGTGCTGATCGCCGCCTCCGGCGACCATAGCGCGGCGTTGTGAACGTCGCCCTCAGGCCGGAGGACATGCCGCCCGCGCCGGTGACACGATTCATCGTGTCGTCCTGCGCGCTGGTGGCGATTGGCCAGGTGTTCCTGCCAATGCCGCTGGAGGCCCTGGTTATCCGTGCGCTGGCACTGGTGCCGGCTCATCTGTCGGCCTCGCCGCTGTCCATGTCGCCGACCCTGCTCACCTCGCTGTTCGTGCATGGCGGCTGGTTTCATCTGCTGGTCAACATGATGTTCCTGTGGCTGATCGGCCGGCCGGTGGAGTGGGTGCTGGGTTCCCGTCGCTACCTGTTGCTTTATCTGGTCACCGGCATTGCCGGCGGCGCGCTCCAGGTCGCCCTGGAGCCGGCGTCGACCTTGCCGGTGGTGGGAGCCAGCGGCGCGATATCCGGCGTACTGGCGGTCTATGCGGTGCTGTTCTCGCGCAGCCGGGTGGCGGGCGCCGAGGTGCTGGGGATGCGGCTGCCCGGCCGCTATCTGCAACTGCTGTGGTTCGCGGCGAGCTGGATCGGCATTCAGGTGATGGCCGGCATGGCCTTCAACAGCGAGACCGGCGGCATCGCCATTGGCGCGCACATCGGCGGCTTTCTCGCCGGATTGCTGCTGATCGCGCCATTGCTGCGGCCGAGGGCCGACGACTAGGCCGCCATCGGCATGGTAAAGGCTCCTTAACCACAGGGGCTTATAGCGAGGCCAACCGGTGAACGGTCACGGCCACGACTGACACACGCATGTCATCGCCCGCGGCTAGGGTTCACCACCACTGGAGTGAACCATGCGCTTTGCCAATTCCATCGCCCAGCCGGGCCTGACCCGGGTCGCCGGCAAGCTGCTCAAGGACATCGGCGCCGTTGACCGGGACTCCGCCCGCGTCGCGCTCGCCGGGCGTCTGGGCGCCTACGCGATGACCGCGAACGCCATCGAGACCGCGCTCGATCGCCATTTCCCGCGCGTCTGAGGCGCTCTGACGGCTTTCAGGGCCGGCCGATGCCGACCACGGCCTTCAGGGCCGCCGGTACTGGATGAAGCCGGCGCGCCGGCCGATACGGTCGTACAGCGCCTGTGCGGTGGCATTGCTTTCTTCCGTCAGCCAGTAGACCCGCTCGGCGCCGGCCGCGTCCGCCGCGGCATACACGCCCGCGATCAGCCGCCGGCCGATGCCGCCGCCGCGTACGTCGGGGTCGACGAACAGATCCTCCAGATAGCAGTAGCTGTGCAGCGACCAGGTGGACGGGTGGAACAGGTAGTTCACCAGCCCGACCAGCCGGCCGTCGCGTTCGGCGACCAGGCCATGCAGGCCGTCGCCGGCGACCAGGCGCGCCCAGGTGAAGGCGGTGACTGGCTCTGGCAGCTCGCAGCGGTAGAAGCGGCAGTAGCCGTGCCACAGCGGCAGCCATTGCGCGTGGTCACGGGCGGTGACGGGGCGGATGAGGGGCTCGGTCATCGGTCGGGCTCGTCCGAAGGGGGCGGGGAGAGGGGCTCAAAAACAAACCCCCGGACGGTGAGGTCCGGGGGCTCATGGGTCCGTGCGGTCAAGACCGGCGCTCGGTCAGCGCTTTTCAACCGGCACATAGTCGCGCTGGGCGGCGCCGGTGTAGAGCTGGCGCGGACGGCCGATCTTCTGGTTGGGGTCCTCGATCATCTCGTTCCACTGGGCGATCCAGCCGACCGTGCGGGCCAGCGCGAACAGCACCGTGAACATGGTGGTCGGGAAGCCGATCGCCGAGAGGATGATGCCCGAATAGAAGTCGACGTTCGGGTACAGCTTCTTCTCGACGAAATAGTCGTCGGACAGCGCGATCTGCTCCAGCTCGCGGGCGACGTCGAAGATCGGATCCTTGACGTTCAGGCGCTCCAGCACCTCGGCGGCGGTCTTCTGCATCACCTTGGCGCGCGGATCGTAGTTCTTGTAGACGCGGTGGCCGAAGCCCATCAGACGGAACGGATCGTTCTTGTCCTTGGCCTTGGCGACATATTCCTTGATCCGCTCCGGCCGGCCGATCTCGCGCAGCATGTTGAGCGCGGCCTCGTTGGCGCCGCCATGGGCCGGGCCCCACAGGCAGGCGATGCCGGCGGCGATGCAGGCGAACGGATTGGCGCCCGACGAACCGGCCAGACGGACGGTCGAGGTCGAGGCGTTCTGCTCGTGGTCGGCATGCAGGATGAAGATGCGGTCCATCGCCTTCTCGACGATCGGGTCGACCACATAGGGTTCCGCCGGCACGCCGAAGGTCATGCGCATGAAGTTGCCGGTGTAGGACAGCGAGTTGTCCGGGTAGAGGAACGGCTGGCCGACCGAATATTTGTACGCCATGGCGGCGATGGTCGGGATCTTGGCGATCATCCGGTGGCTGGCCACCATCCGCTGGTACGGATCGTTGATGTCGGTGGAGTCATGATAGAAGGCCGACAGGGCGCCCACCACGCCGCACATGATCGCCATCGGATGGGCGTCACGGCGGAAGCCGCGGTAGAACATCGCCAGCTGTTCATGCACCATGGTGTGGCGGCTGATGGTGTGGACGAACTTTTCGTACTCGTCCTTGCTCGGCAGTTCACCGCGCAGCAGCAGGTAGGCGACTTCCATGAAGTTGGAATGCTCGGCCAGCTGCTCGATCGGATAGCCGCGATGCAGCAGCACGCCCTGGTCGCCGTCGATGTAGGTGATCTTGGACTCGCAGCTCGCCGTCGAGGTGAAGCCGGGGTCGTAGGTGAACATGTCGGTGGCGCCGTAGAGCTTGCGGATGTCGATGACGTCCGGGCCGACGGTGCCGCTGTGCACGGGCAGTTCGAGATTGCCCTTGCTGGTGGTGATAGTCGCCGATGTGCTCATACGCCGTCCTTCCCTGGTTACTGCTACTGCGAGCGCCCCCGATGTCGACCCGTGCTCTCTAACAACCCGTTACCGCCGCGACACCATCGTCGATACGAGCCAGACTTTCCTCCCGGCCCAGGACGTCGAGGACGTCGAAGATGCCGGGTGACATGTTCGATCCGGTCAGTGCCGCGCGCAATGGCTGGGCCACCTTGCCGAGGCCGAGCCCCAGCCGTTCTGCAACGACGCGGACCGAAGCCTCCAGCAGGTCCGCCCGCCACTCTGGCACGTCGGCCAGGGCCTTGCGAGCCTCCCGCAGGATCTCGGGCGCGGGTTGTAGCAGCTTAAGCGCTGCTTCGTCGAGCGGAATTGGGCGGGCGCGAAAGTAGAAAAGCGCGCTGTGTGCCAGTTCCCGCAAGGTCTTGGCCCGCACCTTGAGGTCTTTCATGCTGCGTTGCAGTAACAATATTTCGCGATCAAGCAACGGACGTTCAAGCGCCTCGCCAATGAGCGGCAGGACCAGCCGGACCAGCCGCTCGTCGTCCGCTTCGCGCATATAGTGGCCGTTGAGATTCTCCAGCTTCTTGATGTCGAAGCGCGATGCCGAGCGGCCGACGGCCCCGATGTCGAACCACTCGACGGCCTGGGCGCGGCTGATGATTTCCGCGTCGCCATGGCCCCAGCCGAGCCGCAGCAGGTAGTTCTCGACCGCTTCCGCCAGAAAGCCCATTTCGCGGTATTCGGTGACCCCCAGCGCGCCGTGGCGCTTGGACAGCTTGGCGCCGTCGGCGCCGTGAATCAGCGGAATGTGGGCGTAGTGCGGTTCAGGCCAGCCCATGGCGCGGATCAGCGCCAGCTGGCGGAAGGCGTTGTTGAGGTGGTCGTCGCCACGGATGACGTGGGTGACGCCCATGTCGTGGTCGTCCACCACCACCGCCAGCATGTAGGTCGGCGTGCCGTCGGCGCGCAGCAGGATCATGTCATCGAGCTGCTCGTTGGAGACGGTCACCGGGCCCTGGACCAGGTCATGGATGGTGACCTCGCCCTCGCGCGGCGCTTTCAGGCGAATCACCGGCTTGACGCCGGCGGGCGCCTCCGAGGGGTCGCGGTCGCGCCAGCGACCGTCGTAGCGCATCGGCCGGCCTTCGCGCTTGGCGGTCTCGCGCATTTCCTCCAGCTCGGCGGGGGTGGCGTAGCAGTAATAGGCGTGGCCCTTGTCCAGCAGCTCGCGGGCGACCTCGGCGTGGCGCTGCTGACGGGCGAACTGGTAGACCACCTCGCCATCCCAGGTGAAATCGAGCCAGCGCATGCCATCCAGAATGGCATCGATCGCCGGCTGGGTCGACCGCTCGCGGTCGGTGTCCTCGATGCGCAGCAGGAACTGGCCGCCATGGTGGCGGGCGAACAGGAAATTGAACAGCGCCGTGCGGGCGCCCCCAATGTGCAGGAAGCCGGTGGGCGACGGTGCGAATCGCGTGACGACCTGGGACGGACTTGAACCCATCATGTACCTGATTGAAAAGTGGTGGGCGAAACGTGGGGCGGCTCTAGCACAGCGGGACAGGGGGTTCAAATCTCGCAGGTGGCATCCATGGGCGATCGGATTGCCGACGTCGCGGCCGGCGCGGCGGCGGCATCGCGGCGCCTGGAGGCCTGGCTGCTGGCGGAACGGGATCAGTGGGTACTGTGGGTGCCGGTGTGCATGGGAACCGGCATTGGCGCCTATTTCGCGCTCGCCCGGCCGGCGCAGTGGCTGGCGGTGGCGATCGCCTGCCTGGGACTGGTGCTGCTGGCGCGCTGGCGCACCGCGCTCGGCCGGGTGACGGGCGTTGCCGCGCTACTGGTGGTCGCCGGATTGCTGCTTGCCTGGGTTCGTGTGGAGACGGCGCGGGCGCCGGTGCTGGCGCGGCCGCTGTGGGGCGCGGTGGTTACGGGCGCGGTAGTGGAACAGGGTGTGTCGGCGCGCGGCGTGCACCGCATTGTCGTCGCGCCGGCGTCGATCGCCGGGGTGGCACCCGCGATGATGCCGGTGCGTGTGCGCCTGAGCTTGCGCGCGCCGCCGCCCGCCGACGTCGCCGTTGGTGCCCGGGTGGCGCTGCGGGCGTCACTGCGGCCACCGGGCGGCCCGAGCGCACCAGGGGGCTATGACTTCGGCCGGGTCGCGTGGTTCCACCAGATCGGTGCGACCGGGTTCGTGCTGGGGCCGGTTACGGTGACCGCGATCGCGCCGCCGCCGCTCGGCTGGACGCGGCGGCTTGAGGCTGCCCGTGCCGGCCTGACCGCCCGGCTGCGTGGCGGCGTGGGGGGCGAGGCCGGCGGCGTGGCGGCGGCCCTGGTCACGGGGGATCGCAGCGGCGTCGCGCCGGACGTGACCGCGGCCATGCGCGACAGCGGGCTGGCGCATCTGCTGGCGATATCGGGTCTGCACATCGCCATTGTCAGTGGCGGCGTGTTCCTGCTCCTGCGCCGGTTGCTGTGCCTGAGCCCGTGGATCGCCCTGCACTGGCCGGTGAAGGCGATCGCGGCGACGATGGCCGCGTCCGCCGCCGTGGGCTATACGCTGATTGCCGGTGCCAGCCTGCCCACCGTGCGCAGCTGCATCGCCACGCTGATCGTGCTGGCCGGCGTGCTGATGGGGCGCCAGGCGATCAGCCTGCGGCTGATCGCGGCGGCGGCGGTGCTTATCCTGGTGGTGCGCCCGGAAGGGCTGCTCAGCCCCAGCTTTCAACTCTCGTTCGCTGCCGTCACCGGGCTGGTGGCGCTGTATCAATCGGGATTCGCGGCGCGCTGGCTGGCCGGAGGGCCGGAGGATGGCCTCGTCACGCGGGGGTGGCGGTGGCTGGGCGGGCTGCTCGCCAGTGGCGCCGTCGCCGAGGTGGCGCTGGCGCCGTTCGCGCTGTTCCACTTCAACCAGACCGGTGTCTATGGGCTGGTCGCCAACCTGGTCGCCATCCCGCTCACCAGTTTCTGGATCATGCCGCTGCTGGTGCTTGTGGTGGTGCTGGAACCGTTCGGGCTGGCCGACCCCTTATACATGCTGCTTGGCTATGGCATCGACCTGTTGCTCGCCACCGCCCGCGAGGTTGCCGGTTGGCCGGGCGCGGTGGCACGCTGGCGGCTGCTGCCGCCTTGGGCGTTCGTGATGATGGTGCTGGGGCTGTTGTGGCTGGCGCTGTGGCGAACCCGCGCGCGGTGGCTGGGGTTGCTACTGCTGGCGTCCGGCGCGCTCGTCGCCTGGGCGGCGCCGGTGCCGGATCTGTACATCAGCGACGATGGCCGGCTGCTGGCGGTGCGCGGCGAGGACGGACGGCTGGCCTTCTCGACCCTGCGCGCCGGGCGCTTCGCGCGGATGAGCTGGCTGGAGGAGGAGGGGCAGGCGGAGGATGCGCCGGCGCAGCGGCTGGCTGACATCGCGGGTACCGCACGGGTGGATCAGGACTGCGGACCGGCGGTGTGCCGGGTGGCGTTGCACCGCGGCGACCGGGTGTGGCAGGTGGCGCAGATCAACGCCTGGCTGCCCTACCGCGAGCTGGGCTGGCTGTGCGCGCAATCGGATGTTGTGGTGGCTGCCCGCCGGCTGCCGGCGTGGTGCGCGCCACGTCTCTACCGCTTCGACCGCGCGGCGCTATCGCGCACCGGCGCGGTGACGTTGCGCTTCCTCGACGACGGATCGGTGCGGACACAAACCACGGCGGCCGGGCGCGGCCGGCATCCGTGGAACGTGGCGCCAGCGGGCGCGGGGACGAGTCTCAAGGCACCTCAGTAACGGCGCATCAGGCCGACCAGCTTGCCCTGCACCCGCACCCGTTTCGGTTCATAGACCTGGCTCTTGTGGGAGGGGTTGGCGGCCTCCAGCCGGACCTTGCCGTCCTTGCGGCGCAGGGTCTTCAGCGTGGCTTCCTGGCTGTCGACCAGGGCCACGACGATATCGCCGTCGAGCGCGGTGTCGGCCTTGCGGATGATGGCATAATCACCGTCGAAGATGCCGGCCTCGATCATCGAGTCGCCGGAGACTTCCAGCGCATAATGCTCGCCCGCGCCCACCAGCGCCGGCGGCACCGCCAGCAGCGTATCGCCCTCCAGCGCCTCGATCGGCGTGCCGGCGGCGATCTTGCCGTGCAGCGGGATCTCCAGGAACGTCGCGGCCGCCGGCGCGCTGGCCGGCGCCTTGGCCTTGCCGAAGCTGCCGCGCACCACGTTTTCGGCCGAGGCGATGGCGGCCTCGCGGTCGGTCGCCAGCGTCGGCTTGGGCGTGCCGCGCCTGGGCGCCGCCGCCTCCGGCAGCCGCAGCACTTCCAGCGCGCGGGCGCGGTTGGGCAGGCGGCGGATGAAATCGCGTTCCACCAGCGCGTTGATCAGCCGGTGGACGCCCGACTTGGACTTCAGCCCCAGCGCCTCCTTCATCTCCTCGAACGACGGCGAAATGCCGTCCGCTTCCAGGCGGTTGTGGATGAAGATCAGCAGATCATGTTGTTTGCGCGTCAGCATACGCTATTCCTTGTGGAACGAACAAGGAACGTTCTACTAAGGTTCTGCTGGCGCGTCAATCGTCGCCGAGGGGGAGAAAGCGGATTTCCGCACCCGCTGGCCGCCCCGGCGCGTGGGCCGGGTGCAGGGCCAGCGCGTTGGCGGCGGCAAGCGGCACCAGCAGACTGCTGTCCTGCTGGCCCAGCGGCGTCACCCGCCAGCCACCGCCATCCCGCTCCACCCGCGCGCGCATGAAATGATCGCGCTCGCCGTTGGGCTTCAGCGGCGCGTCCAGCCGGCCGGTCAGCCAGCGGTCCGCCGGGGCGTGCGGGCTCAGGAACCGCCG
Source organism: Parapedomonas caeni (assembly GCF_041060555.1). Taxonomy (NCBI): domain Bacteria; kingdom Pseudomonadati; phylum Pseudomonadota; class Alphaproteobacteria; order Sphingomonadales; family Sphingosinicellaceae; genus Parapedomonas; species Parapedomonas caeni. The sequence continues at coordinate 100,429 of NZ_JBEUDS010000003.1, forward strand.
GACCAGCGGCAGCAGGAACAGCCGGGCGCAGACGAACGCCGACACCGGGTTGCCCGGCAGGCCGAGTACGACGGCGCGGCCGCGCTGGCCGAGCATCATCGGCTTGCCCGGCCGCATGGCGATCTTCCAGAAGTCAATGTCGGCGCCGGCGGCCAGCAAGGCCGCCTGCACATGGTCATGGTCGCCCACCGAGGCGCCGCCGACGGTGACCAGGATGTCGGCCTCGCTGCTGGCGGCGATGGCATCGCGGATGACCTCGGGCCGGTCGGGCAGGATGCCGGGGTCGCGCACTTCGGCGCCGGCCTGGCGCAGCAGGGCCGCCAGCATGATGCCGTTGGAGTTGACGATCTGGTCCGGCCCCGGCGTCTGGCCGGCCGGCACCAGCTCGTCACCGGTGGACAGCAGTGTTACCCGTGGGCGGCGGGCGACGGGGAGGGCGGCGTGCCCCCCGGCGGCGGCGAGGCCCAGCCGGGCCGGCGTCAGCCGGTCGCCGGCGCGGATCAGCGTGTCGCCGGCGCAAAAGTCGAGACCGGCGGCGCGGATGTGCCGGCCGGGGGCGCCGGGTCCGTCGCCGGTGAGAATGACCCGCGACCCGTCGGCGCGGGTATCTTCCTGCACCACCACGGTGTCGGCGCCGTCGGGCAGCGGCGCGCCGGTGAAAATGCGCACCGCCTCGCCAGGTCCGAGATGGCCGGGATAGCGCCGCCCGGCGGCGGACTCGCCGATCAGTCGCAGGGGGTGGTCAGGCGCGAGGTCGGCAAAGCGCACGGCATAACCGTCCATGGCGGCAGCGGCGAACGGCGGCTGGGTGAGCAGCGCCGTGACGTCGGCGGCGGCATGACGGTCCAGCGCGTCGGACAGCGGCACGGTCTCGCAGGCCAGTGGCTGCGGCGCCAGCGCCAGCACCCGCGCCAGCGCGTCCGGGACGCTCAGCACGGCGCCGTCCAGTCGCCGGACTTGCCGCCGGTCTTGGCGAGCAGGCGCACCCCCTCGATGCGCATGGCTTTGTCCACCGCCTTGGCCATGTCGTAGACGGTGAGCAGCGCGACGCTGGCGGCGGTGAGTGCTTCCATCTCGACGCCGGTCTGGCCCTGGGTCTTGGCGGTGGCGGTGACCTCGATCACCCAGTCGTCCGGGTGCAGCGTGAAGTCGATGCCGACCCTGGAGAGCGGCAGCGGGTGGCACAGCGGGATCAGCTCGGCGGTTTTCTTCGCCGCCATGATGCCGGCGACCCGCGCCACCGCCAGCACGTCGCCCTTGGCGATGGCGTTGTCGCGCACCGCCTCGAAGGCCGCCCGCGACATCAGGATCATGCCGGTAGCGACGGCGACGCGTTGCGTCACCGGCTTGCCCGACACATCGACCATGGCGGCCTGGCCGCCGGCGTCGACGTGGGAGAGGGTGCTCACGCCGCCAGACCGAGCAGGGCGCGGGTGGCGGCGGTGACGTCGGCCTGCGCCATCAGGGATTCGCCCACCAGGAAGGTGGTGACGCCGCGCGCCGCCAGCGTGTCGAGGTCGGCCTTGGTTTTCAGCCCGCTTTCGCCCACCAGCAGATAGCCCTGCGGCAGCAGGCCGGCGAGTTCGATGGTGGTGTTGATGTCGACCACCAGGGTTTTCAGGTTGCGGTTGTTGATGCCGAGCAGGCGGGTATTGAGCCGGGTGGCGCGCTCCAGCTCCCCGGCGTCGTGGACTTCCACCAGCACATCCATGCCCAGCTCGTGGGCGGCGGCCTCCAGCTCGGCGGCCTGGGCGTCGGCGAGGCCGGCCATGATGAGCAGGATGCAGTCGGCGCCGATCGCCCGCGCTTCGGTCACCTGATAGGGGTCGATGATGAAGTCCTTGCGCAGCACCGGCAGGGTGACGGCGCGGCGGGCGGCCATCAGATAGGCGTCGCTGCCCTGAAAATAGGGCTCGTCGGTCAGCACCGACAGGCAGGTGGCGCCGCCGTCGCGATAGGCCTGGGCCAGACTCGGCGGGTCGAAGTCGGCGCGGATCAGCCCCTTGGACGGGCTGGCCTTCTTGATCTCGGCGATCAGGCCGTAGCGGCCGTCGGCGCGGGCGGCCTCAAGGGCTGCCAGAAAACCGCGGGGCCGGCTCTGGGCGCGGGCGTCCGCCTCCAGCGCGGCGAGCGATTTCACCGCCTTGCGACCGGCAATGTGCTGGCGCTTGTCGGCCAGGATTTTCGCCAGCGTGTCCATGTCATGCCTCCTGCGTCAGGGCGACCCAGCGGTCGAGCAACGTGCCGGCCGCGCCATTGTCCAACACCCGGGCGGCCTGGGCCACGCCGTCGGTCAGGGTGGTTGCGCGGTCGCCGACGATCAGCGCGGCCGCGGCATTGTAGAGCACGGTGTCGCGGTAGGCGCCGGGCTCGCCGGCCAGCAGCCGGCGCAGCGCGGCGGCGTTGTGATCGACGTCACCGCCGCGGATCGCGTCCACCGGGGCTTCCGCCAGGCCGGCATCGGCCGGCGTCAGGGTGAAGCGGCGCACCGTGCCGTCCTTCAGTTCAGCGACGTGAGAGGGGCCGGCCAGCGACAGCTCGTCCATGCCGCCGGCGCCATGCACCACCCAGGCGTGGCGGGTGCCAAGCTGGGCCAGCGCCTCGGCCATGCGGTCAAGCCAAGGCTCGCCGAACACGCCGACGACCTGGCGGCGGATCGCCGCCGGGTTGGACAGCGGCCCGACCAGATTGAAGATGGTGGGAATGCCGAGCTGACGGCGCACGTCCGCCACCGCCCGCATCGCCGGGTGATGGGCGTTGGCCAGCATGAAGGTGATACCCAGTTCGTCAAGGCAGCGCTGCACCCGTGGTACCGGTGCGTCTACCCTGATGCCGAGTGCTTCCAGCACGCCGGCGGAGCTGGACTTCGACGTCGCCGAGCGGTTGCCGTGCTTGGCCACCGGCACGCCACAGGCGGCCACGACGATGGCGACGGCTGTCGAGACGTTGAGGGTCGACAGCCCGTCACCGCCGGTGCCGCAGGTATCGACCGCCGTGTCGGGGGCGTTCACCGGCACCACGCGGGCGCGCAGCGCGCGGGCCGCCGCCGCCAGATCGTCGGCGCCTTCGCCGTGCATCTTCAGGCCCATCAGGAAGGCGCCGATGATCGCCGGCGGCACCTCGCCACCCATGATGGTGGCGAAGGCGGTGTCCGCCTCGGCCGCGCTCAGCGCGTGGCCGGCGGCCAGCCGGCCGAGCAGGACGGGGAAGTCGGCGAGGTTCATGCGGCGGCTCGTGTCGTCGTGGTGGGGATGCCGGCGAGTGTCAGGAAATTGGCCAGCAGCTGGTGGCCGCCCTCGGTGGCGATGCTCTCGGGGTGGAACTGCACGCCGTGGATCGGCAGGCTTTCGTGCGCCAGCCCCATGATCAGGCCATCCTCGGTCCAGGCGTTGACGCGCAGGCAGCCGGGCAGGCTCGACCGCTCGACGATCAGCGAGTGATAGCGGGTGGCCTGGAACGGGTCGGGCAGGCCCCTGAACACGCCGGTGTCGTCGTGGTGGATGGCGGAAACCTTGCCATGCATCAGATAGGGTGCGCGGATCACCTTGCCGCCGAAGGCCTGGCCGATCGACTGGTGACCGAGGCAGACGCCCAGCAACGGCAGCCGGCGCTCGGCGGCGGCGGCGATCAGGTCGAGGCAGATGCCCGCCTCGTTGGGCGTGCAGGGCCCCGGCGACAGCAGAATCGCCTGCGGGTTGAGCGCCAGCACGTCGGCGACGCCGATCTGGTCGTTGCGATGGATGGCAAGCTCGGCCCCCAGCTCGCCCAGATAGTGGACGAGGTTGTAGGTGAAGCTGTCATAGTTATCGATGACGACGATCATGCTGTTCCAGTCCCGCGTTGCCCGGCGATGGTGTGCCGGGGCCGGGGCGTTATCCAAAATTTCGCGTTTGACCGCCATCTTTTTCACGCACTAAACCGTGAGACGATGGTGAACGACCCCGACGAGCGACAGGCAGAGACAGGCGCGGCCGCCGGCGATACCGCCAGCGGGCGGGGCTGGAGCCGCCGGGCGGTCGCTTTCGGTCTTGGCGCCGCCGGCGCTTCCGCCTGGCTCGGGTTCGTGCGCCGGCAGGTGCTGGGTGATGCCCCCCTCCTGCCGGGCGCCGCTGTCGTGCCCCGGGCATCCCCCGACATCGCTCTGTCGCTGCCGCCGGGGCTGATCGATGCCGACGACGGTCTGGTCGAACTGGCCTCACTGGATGTGCCGCTGACGGTGCCGCGGGCCTTGCCGCCGGCACCATCGCTGGCGCCGGCCGATCCGGGGCCGCGGGTGCCGCGCGTCCTGCCGCCGCTGGCCCGGCCGGCCTCGGGGCTGGCGCAGGTGGCGGTGGTGATCGACGATCTGGGCCTGAAGCAGGCGGAGACGCTGGCCGCCACCCGGTTGCCGGCCGGCATGACGCTGGCGTTCCTGCCTTATGGCGACAATCTGGAGCAGCATCTGGCGCGTGCCCGCGACAACGGCCACGAACGATTGGTGCATCTGCCGATGGAGGCCGGGCCGGGCGGCGACCCTGGCCCGCAGGCGCTGCTCACTCGGCTGGGTCAGGCGGACCTCGAACAGCGGCTGGCGTGGAACATGGAGCGCATCCATCTGTTCGACGGCGTCAACAATCACATGGGCAGCGTGTTCACCCAGTGGGATGACGGCATGGCGCTGGTGCTGGCCGAACTGAAGGCGCGCGGCGTCTACTTCCTTGATTCCCGGACCACCGCCCGGTCGGTGGCGCGGGACGTCGCGGCGACACGGGGCGTGCCCTACGCCGAGCGTGACGTGTTTCTCGACAACCACCGCGACGCGCGCTACCTCGGTCAGCAGCTGGCGCAGACTGAGGCGCTGGCGCGCCGCTTCGGCTCGGCCATCGCCATCGGCCACCCGCATGGCGAGACATTGGCGGCGCTGGCGCGCTGGGCACCGACACTGGCGGATCGTGGCATCGAACTGGTGCCGGTCAGTACCGTCATCGCCACCCGGGGCTCGCCCTACTGGCGGCTCGCACGGGGGTGAGCCCCGAAACCACCGATCCCTGAGGCAGGCGATTCTTGCGGCCGGCGGTCTTTGCGGCCGGGCCTCGGAACCATCCCGCACCCGGCCCGGATGCGCCGGTCACGCGCGACAGGCCCCGGCGTGGCCGGGGCCTGTGTCATGGGTGCGGTGAGCGGCTTACTTGTAGACGAATTCCGGGCCGTCGAGGTCGATGGCGGGAATCTCCTCGCGCTCCTTCCAGTAGTCCTGATTGTGCTGCCATTCCGGCTTGTCGCCACGCTTGGGCAGCAGGTGCAGGTCGCGCATCAGGTAGCCGGGGTTGAAGTTCTCGGCGGCGATCCAGGGCAGCAGCGGCATGTCCTTGTCTTCCGGCCGCAAGGCGACCTCCACCCGGTGCGCGCCCCTGGTGTCCATGTGTTTGAGCAGGCGGCAGACGAAATCGCCGAGCATGTCGACCCGCAGGGTCCAGCTGGCGCGGAAATAGCCGAAGATCCACAGCAGGTTGGGGACGCCGGTGAACATCATGCCGCGGTAGGTGACACTGTCGGCGAGGTTGAGCGGCTTGCCGTCGATGTCGAAGGCGATGTTGCCAAGGACGCTGAGGCTGAAGCCGGTCGCGGTGATGATGATGTCGGCGTCGAGATGCTCGCCGGATTTCAGCTGGATGCCCGTGGCGTCGAAGCGCTCGATCTCGTCGGTGACCACCGAGGCCTTGCCCGAGGCGATGCCCTTGAACATGTCGCCTTCGGGAATGAACGCCAGGCGCTGCTGCCAGGGGCGGTAGCGCGGCGTGAAGTGCTTCTCGATGTCATAGTCCTGGCCGAGATAGGCCTTGACGCCAGCCAGCAGCTCGGCCTTGACCGCGTCCGGCTCCTCCAGCGAGCGGCGCGACAGTTCCTTGAGGTCGAACAGCGCCTTGCGGCGTACGATGTCGTGCACCGTTTCTTCCGCGACGTCGAGCTGACGCAGCATGTCGGCCAGTTCGTTGACGTTGGGAGCGGCGTAGAAATAGGTCGGTGAGCGCTGCAGCATGGTCACGTGCGCGCAGTCGCCGGCGATGGCAGGCACCAGGGTGGCGGCCGTGGCGCCGGAGCCGATCACCACCACCTTCTTGCCCTTGAGGTCGATGTCCTCGGGCCAGGTCTGCGGGTGGACGATGCGGCCCTTGAAGTCGGCCATGCCGGGCCATTCGGGGGTGTAGCCCTTGTCGTGATGGTAATAGCCCTGGCACATCCACAGGAAATTGGTGGTGAACGTGCGAGTCTCGCCGGTCGCCAGATCGGTGACGTCGAGCGTCCACAGGTTGTCGGCGCTCGACCAGTGGCCGGCGGCGATCTTGTGGCGGTAGCGGATGTGGCGGCCGAGGTCGTTCTCCTCGATCACCTCGCCCATGTACTTCAGGATCTCCGCGGCACTGGCGATCGGCGCACTGGTCCACGGCTTGAAGCGGTAGCCGAAGGTGTAGAGGTCGCTGTCGGAGCGGATGCCGGGATATTTGTGGGTGAGCCAGGTGCCGCCGAAGCTTTCCAGCGAGTCGAGGATGACGAAGCTCTTGCCCGGGCACTGGGTGGACAGATGATAGGCGGCGCCGATGCCGGAGATGCCGGCGCCGACGATCAGGACGTCGAAATGCTCGACCGCGCCGCTGGCGGCCTTCCGCTCAAGGGTCATGGTTTCAGTCACAGGCACGCTCCCCACGCCATCATTGTGCTAATGACCCACTGTCCTTCAGGGAGGGGGAGGGGCGCAACGGAGATGACGGGGGGCCACCCTGTCATCGCTGTCAGCTTGCCACGCCGGACTGGCGCTACTGGCCGTAACGGCCTTCGCGGGCCAGCCGCACCGCCTCGCGCGCGGCGGAGACCAGCGCCCCGGATTTCGCCTCGCATTCGCGCTGCTCGGCGACCGGATCACTGTCGGCGACAATGCCGGCGCCAGCCTGCACATGCATCATGCCGTCCTTGACGATGGCGGTGCGCAGCACGATGCAGCTGTCCATCGAGCCGTCGGCGGAGAAATAGCCGACGCCGCCGGCATAGGGGCCGCGCTTTTCCGGCTCCAGCTCGTTGATGATCTCCATCGCCCGCACCTTCGGCGCGCCGGAGACGGTACCGGCGGGGAAGCCCGCCATCAGCGCGTCGACCGCGTCGTGGTCGGGGCTGAGCCGGCCGCGCACGTTGGAGACGATGTGCATGACGTGGCTGTACATCTCGATGGTGAATTTCTCGGTCACCTTGACGGTGCCGGTGGCGGCGACCCTGCCGACGTCGTTGCGGCCAAGGTCGAGCAGCATCAGATGTTCGGCCAGTTCCTTGGGGTCGGCGAGCAGGCTCTCGCGGTTGGCCTCGTCCTCCTCCGCCGTGGCGCCGCGCGGGCGGGTGCCGGCGATCGGCCGGACGGTGACGTCACCATCCCGCACCCGCACCAGAATTTCCGGGCTTGAGCCGATGACCGCGAAGCCGGGCAGATTGAGGAAATAGAGGAATGGCGAGGGGTTGATCCGCCGCAGCGCCCGATAGAGCTCGATCGGCGGCAGGGTGAAGGGGGTGGAGAAGCGCTGGGCCAGCACCACCTGGAAGATGTCGCCGGCGGCGATGTATTCCTTGGCGCGGGCCACCATCTCGCCATAGCGGCCGGGCGCAAGCTGCGGCGTGACCGCCACATCCGGCACCGCCCCCGCGTCGAGGCGGGACGGCGGCATCGGCCGGTCCAGCCGGGCGGCGACAGCGTGCAGGCGGTCGCGCGCCTGGTCGTAGGCGGCGCGGGCGTCGGTGGCCGCCGAGTCAGGGTAGACCGGCGCGATCAGGAACAGCTCGTCCTTGAGACGATCGAACACCAGCAGCACGGTCGGGCGGATGAAAAACAGGTCGGGCAGGCCCAGCGGGTCGGCCCTGGGCGATGGCAGGCGCTCGACGAGATTGATGGTCTCGTAGCTCATGTAGCCGACCAGCATGGCCAGCGCCCTGGGCAGGGCGTCGGGCACGTCCATGCGGCAGGCGGCGATCAGCGCCCGCAACTCGTCCAGCGGCGCGCCGGGCAGCGGCGTGAAAGCCTCTGGTGCGTTGAGCGCGTCACGGGCGACTTCACAGCGGGTGCCCTGAGCACGCCAGATCAGGTCAGGCGCCAGGCCGATCAGTGAGTAGCGCCCGCGCACCGCGCCACCTTCCACCGATTCCAGCAGGAAGGAGGGTGGCCCGTCGAGGCCGATCTTGAGCATCGCCGAGACCGGCGTCTCGGTGTCGGCGACCCGGCGCAGCCACAGACACTGGGCCTGGCCAGCCTCGAAGGTGCGGGCGAAGGCGTCGAACGAGGGGCTGGCGTCCACGGCGGTCTGCTATTCCTGACCGGACCCGAGGAGCTGCTTGCGCACCTGCTCGATGACGGCATGGTTGTATTTCACGCCGATGTGATCGCGGACCGCCTGCGCGAACGATGTGGCCAGCTCAAGGTTCGCCGACTGGCTGATCTCGGCGCGGGTGGCGGCCTCCAGCATCGCGGTGTCGGCGCCGGCCACGGTCTCGATGGCCTCGGTGGCGACAACGAAGAAGCCCTCCCCGGTGGGCAGCGCCAGCGCGCGGGCTTCTCCCCGGGGCACGCTGAACAGCATGCGGATGGGCGGCGGCACCTGGGCGCCTTCGCGCATGATGCTGGCGCGACGCACCTTCACCGGACTGGTCGGCGGCAGGCCGGTCGCGCGGGCGGCGTCGGCGAGCGGCTTGCCGGCCTTGACGGCGGCAACCAGTTCTCTGGCGACCGCCTCCGCTTTCTTCATCCGCTCGACCATCCGCCATTCGGCGACGACGCGGGGACGAACGGTCGCCAGCGGCTGGGCGGCGGCGGGGGTCACGCCGGTGACTTCCAGGGCGTAGAATACATCCTTGCCGAGTTCCTGCATCGAGGGCTCGTCATCGGGCTTCTGGCTGAACACCACGCCCAGCATCTGGCGGGCCTCCGGTGCGAGCGGCACCGGCTGGCCGCTGCTGTCGAGGCCGTTGGCGGTGACGCGCGGGGCGGTCACGACCTCCAGTTTGCGCGCCCGGGCCAGGTCGGTCAGCGACTTGCCACCGGCCAGTTCGTCCTCCATCGCGCGGCTCATGTCGTAAAGACGATCGAGCGCCCGTTCGGCCCTGATCTTGGCGGTGATTTCGCCACGCACGCTCTCCAGCGCCTTGCCGGCCTGCTGCGAGATCGCCGTGGTGCGCAGCAACAGCCAGCCGAGGTCGCTCTTGACCGGCGCGCTGACCTTGCCCGGCGGGGTCGAGAAGGCGGCGCGGGCGATGTCGGCACCTGCGTCCTTCGTGAGTTCGGCTTCGCTCAGGGTGCCCAGCGCGACATCCCCGGCGGCAAAACCGGCCGAGCGGGCGACCGCCAGAAAGTCCTCGCCCTTGGCGATCCGCTCGTAGGCCTGGCGGGCCGCCTGTTCGTCGGTCAGCAGCAGCTGCTCCAGCGTGCGCTTCTCGGCACCCGCGTAGATGTCGGCGTTGTCCTCGTAATATTGCCGCACATCCTCGTCCGACACGCTGATGCCCGGTTCGATGACGGCCGGCGTCAGCAGCACGTAGCGGAAGGTACGCTGCTCGGGCACCGTGTAGGCCTTGATGTTCTTCTCGTAAAAGGCCTGCAGCGTCTTGTCGTCCGGGGTGCCGACGCCGGCGGCATAGCGCTCGGCCGGGACCACGGCGACGGTGCCGGTGCGGGTCTCCTGCAACAAGGTGACGTAGGTGCGGCTGAGATCATCGGGCACCACCGGATTGAGGGTGAGCGCCTTGGTGAACTGCTCGCGCGCCAGCTCGCTGCCCAGCAGGGTCTGGAACTGCTCGCGCGACATGTTGTTCTGGCTCAGCACTTCCTGATAGCGGGTGACATCGAACTGCCCGCCGAGCTGGAATGCCGGATTGGAGCGGATGGCGCGCGAGATGTTCTCCGCGCCGGCGGTGACGCCGATCTTCTCGGCGAAGGCATCGAATCCGGCGGTGGTCACCAGCAGCGCCAGCACCTCGGTATCGGCGCCGGCCTTCAGCACCGCCTCGCGGGTGATCTCTGGCCGTTCACGCTGCTGCATCCGGAAAATGCGGTCGAACTGCTGCATGAAATCGCCGGCATTGACCTTGCGGTCGCCGACCTTGACCAGGGTGGCGTTGCTTCCGCCGGCGCTGCCGAACGGGTCGTTGACGCTGGTGATGATGAAGGCCGCCACCAGAAGGGAGAGGAGGAGGACCACCACCCAGGACGAAAGCGCCTTGCGAATGCCTGCGAGCATGAAGATCTGCCTAACCGAGGACCAAACGGGCGCGGATCATAGGGAGGGGGCGGCTGCCGGGCAAGCGCCATTGGCGCTTGTCGGGCCGCGATCGCCGGGACCGGCGCCGGCGGCTCTTTACGCCGGCTGCCCCCGACGTGTATCAGCCGGGCCAGCGACAGGAACAACGTTGAGAGGGAGTGACGCGGATGCGCAGGCCATTGATCGCCGGTAACTGGAAGATGAACGGCCTGGCAGCCTCGGTGGCCGAACTCGACGCCCTGCTGGCGGCCCAGCCGACCATCGCCAGCCACATCGACATGGCCCTGTGTCCGCCGTTCACGCTGGTGACCGCCTTCGCGGCGCGGGCCGCCGGCAGCCGGGTGATGATCGGCGGGCAGGACTGCCACGCCAGGGCCAGCGGCGCTCACACCGGCGACACCGCCGCCGAGATGCTGGCGGATGCCGGCGCCGGCTGCGTCATCGTCGGGCACTCGGAGCGCCGGGCCGACCATGGCGAGACCGACGTCATGGTGCGGGCCAAGGCGGAAGCGGCGCATCGGGCCGGCCTCGTCGCCATCGTTTGCGTCGGCGAGACCGAGGCCCAGCGCGACGCCGGCCAGACGCTGGCGCTGGTCTCCAGCCAGATCGGCGGCTCGCTGCCCGACGGTGCCACCGCCGCCAACACCGTGGTCGCCTATGAGCCGGTGTGGGCGATCGGCACCGGCCGCACCCCGACCACGGCGGAGGTAGGCGAGGTGCACGCCGCCATCCGCGCCGACCTCGTGGCGCGCTTCGGCGTCGAGGGCGAGGGGATGCGCATTCTCTACGGCGGGTCGGTGAAGCCGTCGAACGCCGTCGAGCTGCTGGCGGTCACCGACGTCGACGGCGCCCTGGTCGGGGGCGCCAGCCTGAAGGCCAGCGACTTCCTCGGCATTATCGCCGGGGTGCCGGCAAACGGATGAAGCCGGGGCGGTCGGCCGGAGCCTCGCCCGTCGTCGGGCGGTGCCGGCTAGGTTTGGCGTGCCTTGGCGGGGTTGCTTTTTGGCGGGTGACTCGCTAACTGCCCCAGCAACGGTTCGAGGCGCGCCGGGCGTGCCAGCAAGAGAGTTGCCCTACCCATGTTCATGACCCTGCTTCTGGTCTTCCACAGCATCATTGCCGTGGCGCTGGTCACGGTGATCCTGCTGCAGCGCTCCGAGGGTGGCGCGCTGGGCATCGGTGGTGGCGGCGGTGGCGGCCTGATGACGGCGCGCGGCGCCGCCAACCTGCTGACCCGCACGACGGCGATTCTGGCGGCGACCTTCATCGGCACCTCGATCGCGCTGGCGATCGTCGCCAAGGTGGAGCAGGGGCCGAGCCGGGTCGACAAGTTGCTGGAGGCGCCCGTGGCGCCCGTGGCGACGCCGGTCACGCCGGTGCCTGCCGAGCCGACGGTCCCCGTTTCCGACTAAATCGGGTTGTCCACAGGTTTATCGCCCACCATCGCAAGATTTGGTGGTGCGAGAGGTTTTTGTTCGTCTATAGTGTAGGCCCATGGCGCGGTTCATCTTCATCACCGGCGGCGTGGTTTCGTCCCTTGGCAAAGGCCTGATGGCAGCGTCGCTCGCGGCTCTGCTGCAGGCGCGTGGCTTCAAGGTGCGGCTCCGCAAGTTCGACCCCTATCTCAACGTCGATCCGGGCACCATGAGCCCGTATCAGCACGGCGAGGTCTATGTCACCGACGACGGGGCGGAAACCGACCTCGACCTCGGGCACTACGAGCGTTTCACTGGTGTGCCGTCGAAGCGCACCGACAACATCACCTCCGGCCGCATCTACTCGGACATCCTGGCCAAGGAACGCCGGGGCGAGTTCCTCGGCGGCACGGTGCAGGTCATTCCGCACGTCACCGATGCCATCAAGACCTTCGCGCTCACCGACGTCGACGATGTCGACTTCGTGCTGTGCGAGATCGGCGGCACGGTGGGCGATATCGAGAGCCTGCCGTTCCTTGAGGCGATCCGCCAGCTGGGCAACGAGCTGGGGCGCGGCAACGCCGTGTTCATCCATGTGACGCTGGTGCCCTACATTGCAGCCGCCGGCGAACTGAAGACCAAGCCGACCCAGCACTCGGTGAAGGAGTTGCGCGGCATCGGCATCCAGCCGGACGTGCTGGTGTGCCGTTCCGAGCAGCCGCTGCCGGAAAGCGACCGGGCCAAGATCGCGCTGTTTTGCAACGTGCGTCCGTCCGCCGTGGTGCCGGCGCTGGACGCCGAAAGCATCTACGCGGTGCCGCTGCAATATCATGAGGCCGGTCTCGACACCGAGGTGCTGGCCGCGTTCGGTATCGCCGACGCCCCGGCGCCCAGCCTCACCAAGTGGACCGACATCATGGAGCGGATCGCCCAGCCGGAAGGCGAGGTGACCATCGGAGTCGTCGGCAAGTACACCGGCTTCAAGGATGCCTACAAGTCGCTCAACGAGGCGCTGGTGCATGGCGGCATCGCCAACCGGGTGAAGGTCAACATCCGCTGGATCGACTCGGAGATCTTCGAGCAGGAAGACGCGGTGCTGCACCTGGAGCCGATGCACGGCATTCTGGTGCCCGGCGGCTTCGGCCAGCGCGGCGCGGAAGGCAAGATCGCCGCCGCCCGTTTCGCCCGCGAGCGCAAGGTTCCCTATTTCGGCATCTGCTTCGGCATGCAGATGGCGGTGATCGAGGGCGCGCGCCATCTTGCCGGCATCAATGGTGCTTCCTCCACCGAGTTCGGCGCCTGCGCCGACCCGATCGTCGGCCTGCTCACCGAGTGGAAGCAGGACGGGCGGACCGAGACCCGTGCCGAAGGCGGCGACCTCGGTGGCACCATGCGGCTGGGCGCCTTTCCGGCCAGGCTGCGCGGGGACACGCGGATCGCCGGCATCTACGGCTCGACCGAGATATCCGAGCGGCATCGCCATCGCTACGAGGTGAACATCGGTTACCGCGAGCGGCTGGAGCAGGCGGGCATGTGCTTCTCCGGCCTTTCGCCCGACGGCGCGCTGCCGGAGACCATCGAATATCCGGATCATCCATGGTTCATCGGCGTGCAGTTCCACCCGGAACTCAAGTCCAAGCCGTTCGATCCGCATCCGCTGTTCGCCAGCTTCATCGAGGCGGCGGTGGCCCAGAGCCGGCTGGTCTGAGGCGAGGATGACGTCCCCGACCCTGGACGTGATGGGCACCCCCCGCGGTGTCCCCACGCGTCGCGGGACGACCCGGCGGCGCCGGCACCGACAGGAGGCGAGGTCGCGATGAGGACAAGGCGTCCCGCGCATCGTCCATCGGACGACGGCGATCCGTCACGCGACCGGCGACTGCAGTCGCTGCTCAAGGAGCTTTATTTCGGCCAGACCCCCGCCGCCGTACGTTTCCAGGGCTGGATGTTGCTGTTCGACATCGTGCTGATCGCCCTGTTCATCGTCGCGCCGTTCCTGGAAAAGGGGTTCTGGTTCCTGGTGGTCGACTACTGCATCGCCGCGTTGCTGTTCCTTGACCTTGCGGCGCGCGCCTGGGCCTATGGCGACTTCAAGCGCTGGATCATGCGTCCCATCGTCTGGGCCGACCTCGCGGTGCTGGCCTCGCTGGTGGCGCCACTGTTTGCCGCCAATCTCGGTTTCCTCCGGATTTTGCGCGCCTATTCGATGGTGCACGGCAAGACCTTCTGGCGCTGGCTGGGGGGCGGGCGCTGGCGCGATACCCAGGTTGCCGACGCGGTGATCGCCGGCGTCAACCTGTTCGTGTTCGTGTTCATGATGACGGCGCTGGTGCATTCGCTGTTCGCGGCCCGCGTGCCCGAGATCGGCTCCTTCGTCGATTCCCTCTATTTTACCGTGACTTCGCTCACGACGACGGGGTACGGCGACATCACCTTGCCGGGTGTTGCCGGCCGACTGTTATCCATCTTCATCATGATTGGCGGCGTTTCGCTGTTCTTCCGGCTGATACAGGTAGCCATGCGCGCCCCCAAGGTGCGCTACCCCTGTCCCGGCTGCGGCCTGACCCGTCACGAGGGCGATGCCGTCTACTGCAAGGCCTGCGGCACCCGGCTGAAGATCCTGCAGGACAACGACTGAACCGTGCCGCCGGTCGCGACGGGGGCGGCGGCTGATTGCCCCTGCCAGTTTGCCCCTGCCAGTTTGCCCTTGCGAGCCTGTGCACGGACACTTAAGGGATGGGGCTGTCGGGGAGTAGCGCAGCCTGGTAGCGCATCTGCTTTGGGAGCAGAGGGTCGCAGGTTCGAATCCTGTCTCCCCGACCATTTCTGTTTTTCTATTATTTTTCAGTATCTTAAGCGGTTTCATCCCGGCAAGTTGGGACACCTTTTTGGGGGTACTTGACGTCGGAGGGGCGGCATGAGTCGTGAGCAGCGGGATCAGCCCGCAGGTGAACACCAGCGTCCGGCGGCGGCCTCCGTGAAGGCCTCGCTGATTGCGCGCGGCGTCCGCGCAACGATCGAGTTTGTCGGCACGCATCCCTTTGCCACCGGATTGATGGCCATCCTCGGCATTGTCGGCTTTGTGCTGTCCGTCATCTCATTCCGCATGGACATCGAGAATGCCGCGCAAAGCCAGGCCGACACCGATGCGCTGAAACAGGGGCTGGAGACCGTGGTGGCGCAGACGACCGCCGACTGCCGGCAGGCGCCCTGCTGGGATCTGGCGACGTTCGTCAGGAACGACCCCATCGGCAAGCCCAAGGAGCTGATCGAGAACAAGCTGCCGGCGGCGCTGGCGAAGAACGGCGGCGAATATCTCCACGAGATCGACGGCTGCCGGGTGCGCATCGAATATACCAATGACGCGGTGACCTATTTCATGGTCTCGCTGTACCGCCACCAGTCGGGCGGTGCCGTCACGCCGTGCCTCTTCGACATCGCCGATATCGTGCCGACGGAGACGACGCCGCTGGGCAAACCGCATGAGGCCGTGGAAATGGCGGACCTGCTGCGGATGATGGTCCGCCCGGCCAGCGCCTCGGCGGACGCTTTCGTCCCGGAACTCTATATCGCCCAGGCGTGCATCGACTGCGGCAATGCCGCCGAGCCGTTTCTGGAACTCCAGAAGCCGGGAACCCATGCCGAGAATTTCCGCGCCGTGCATGTCCGCACCGAGTTCGCGGCGGTGAACGACGTCGACGATCAGGGCTTCGCGATGTGGAGCGATTTCAGCCAGGCGATGAAGGCACGCATTGGCCCCGACGCCGCGTATGGCATCGAGCTCAGCGCGTTGTGCGACAAGGACGTTTTCCAGGAAACAGTGACGATCCTCGGCAGCAGCCAGATCAGCGAAGTCGGGGTCAGTGTTGCCCCGCGCGTCCAGCCCAACGCCTTTCATTGCACCTGAAGTCCGACGTCGGTGCCATGGCGGCCAGCCCGCTCTTGCCCGCCCCGCCTTTTCCCGGCATGGCATCCGCCAGGGATGGCGGCCAGCGACGTCGCAGAACTGGCGGGTGCCGCGCGGCGGCGTATAGACGGAGCCGCACGGCGGCGGGCAGGATGATGCGCATGACGATCGACCGGGGATTGCCCGAGGCATGAGCCAGACGCCGGACGGAGCGGACCCGGCGGGGAAGACCCGCGCCCACGTCACCTCGCGCGATGTGGCCCGTGGTGCCGGCAGCGCGACGCTGGCGCGCCTGGGCGCGCTGATCGAGGTGGTGAGCCAGCCCGCCTACACCTGGATGTTCGGCCTGGCGACCTACGGTCTCTACACCGTGCTGTGGTCGCTGGTGAACATGCTCTCCAACGTGCTCGATCTCGCCATGACCAGTGCGTTGCAGCGGGTGGTGCCGCAGGCCGATGGCGAGGAGCGGGCACATGCGGTGGTGAAGATGGCGCTGCTGCTGGGCGTGCTGCCCAGTCTCGCTGTCGCGGCGGGGATCATTGTGTGCGCCGAGCCCTTGTCGGGGCTGCTCAATGTCGCGCCCGCCGACGCTGGAGATCTTGTGCTGTCGGTGCGTATTTTCGCGCTTGCCCTGCCGCTGTGGAGCCTGGTCGAGGTGGTGACCTCGGCGGTGCGCGCCCGCCGTGCCTTCGGGCCGGAAATCCGTCTGCGCCTGTTCTGGGAGCAGGTGACGCGGCTGGGGCTGGCCGCCGGGCTGTTTCTGGCCGGGCTGCACAGCATCGGCCTGATGGTGGCGCATGTCGCCTCGCTCACCCTGACCGCCGGCCTCGGCGTGCGGCTGCTCGGCCGCTACTACCGCCTTGAGCTGCTGTGGGCCGCGCCGCTCGACCGGGCGGCGGCGCGCGAACTGCTGCGCTCGGGCCTGGCCATTCTGCCGGCCAACATCATCCGCCGCTGCTTCAGCGATCTGCCGCCGGTATTGCTCAACCTGATGTTGCCTGGTGCCGCGGGCGCCACGGCGGCCGGGCTCTACGGCATTGCCCGCAAGGTCTCCAGCGTGGCTCAGAGCATCCGCATCGCGTTCGGCTATGTGCTGGCGCCGCTGGCCTCCCACCAGTCGACGCTGGACCGTGCCGGCATCCAGCCGCTCTACGGCTTCGCGGTACGGCTCTCGACCCTGCTGGTGGTGCCGCTGGCCACCGTCACCATCCTGCTGGCCGACGAGATCTTGCGGCTGTTCGCGCCGGAGGCCCACGCCGCGCGCGATCTGCTGATCGTGCTGACCGTCGCCCGCGCACTGGAGGCCGTGGCTGGGCCGTCCAACGCGATCCAGGAGGTGATCGGCCGTCGGGTGCTGCCGGCGGTGAACAGCGTCGTCGGGCTGGCACTGTGGTTGCTGGCCGCCGCACTGCTGGTGCCCCGTCTGGGTGCACTGGGCATGGGGCTGGCGGTTGCCGTCGGCATGGTGGTGTCGAGTTACCTGTCGGTGTTCCAGCTGATCATGTCGGACAGTCTGCGGCCGTTCGCGCCGCCATTCGGCCGCACCGCACTGGCCGCCGCCATGGTGGCCCTGGTGCTCGCGAGCCTGTCGAGCCTGCTGTCATCGCTCCCCGACCCGGCGCAGGCCACGGTTCTGGTCGTGGCCTGGCTGGCCGGCACCTGGCTTGCCCTCCGGCTGGGTCTGGCGCGCGAGGATGTCGCCGCGCTGGGGCGGCTGGGTGCTGTCCTGCGCCTGCGTCGTTGAGCGGGCGGGAACGGCCATCGGTCAGGCGCGGTGGATGTTCTTGAACACCCGGCGGCTGAACAGCCAGCGGCCGTCCTGCTTCACCAGTTCGTCGTTGTAGACGCCGCGATCGCGCTTGGTGACGCCCTCCTGGTCATAGACCTCCGAGGTGTAGGAACGCGCGGTGGCGCGGTCGCCCTCGACGATGATCTCGCCCGGTGTGGCGACGAAGATGATGCCCGGATAATGCTTCATCGCCTCGATCCACATGGCGACGATGGCGGCCTTGCCCTTGACCTCGCCGAACTGGGGATAGTCCGGCATCGACCACACCGAGTCTTCCGCCCAGCAGGCACCCCAGGCCTCGGCATCGACACGGCAGACGGCATCGGCGTAGGTTTCAAGCAGTTCGCGGATGGCGAGACGGTCTTCGATCGGCCCGGAATAGCTCATGGCGTGTCCTTCCCCAGGATGGTCTGATATCGGCACGCGATGCGCGCCCTTGTTGGACGCCAAGTTAGCCACAGCCGGGTCGGCCCGCGCGCCTGCGCTTATGGATAGATCGCTGCCTGGACCTTGTCACAGGCTGGCGATAAGACGGTGACAATAGTTTCATTGGTTACGGCTTTTGCCGTGACGGTGCTCGAAAGGACCCAGTTCGCCATGAAAACCCGTGCCGCCCTTGCCGTTGCCCCCAACAAGCCGCTGGAAATCGTCGAGCTGGACCTGGCGGGTCCCAAGGCCGGCGAGGTGCTGGTGGAAGTGATGGCGACCGGCATCTGCCATACCGACGCCTACACCCTGGAGGGCAAGGACTCCGAGGGCATCTTCCCCTCCGTGCTCGGGCATGAGGGCGCGGGCATCGTCCGCGAGGTCGGTCCGGGTGTCACCTCGGTGAAGGTGGGCGACCACGTCATCCCGCTCTACACGCCGGAATGCCGCCAGTGCAAAACCTGCCTGTCGCGCAAGTCCAACCTGTGCACCGCCATCCGGTCGACCCAGGGGCAGGGGCTGATGCCAGACGGCACCAGCCGGTTCAGCCTCAACGGCAAGCCGATCTACCACTACATGGGCTGCTCGACCTTCTCCAACTTCACCGTGATGCCGGAAATCGCGGTAGCGAAGATCCGGCCAGACGCCCCGTTCGACAAGGTCTGCTACATCGGCTGCGGCGTCACCACCGGCATCGGCGCCGTCCTCTACACCGCCAAGGTGGAGGCGGGTGCCAACGTGGTGGTGTTCGGCCTGGGCGGCATCGGCCTCAACGTCATCCAGGGCGCGCGCATGGTGGGCGCCGACAAGATCATCGGCGTCGACATCAATCCCGCCAAGCAGGCGATGGCCGAGAAGTTCGGCATGACCCACTTCGTCAACCCGATGGAGGTCGGCAACGACAAGGTGGTGCAGGCGATTGTCGACCTCACCGACGGCGGCGCGGATTATTCCTTCGACTGCACCGGCAACGTGCGGGTGATGCGCCAGGCGCTGGAATGCTGCCATCGCGGCTGGGGCCAGTCGATCATCATCGGCGTCGCCGAAGCCGGGCAGGAGATCGCCACCCGGCCGTTCCAGCTGGTCACCGGCCGGGTCTGGAAGGGCTCGGCCTTCGGCGGCGCGCGCGGCCGCTCGGACGTGCCGAAGATCGTCGACTGGTACATGGACGGCAAGATCAACATCGACGACCTCATCACCCACACCATGGGGCTGGAGCAGATCAATTCGGCGTTCGACCTGATGCACGAGGGCAAGTCGATCCGCTCGGTGGTGGTGTATTGAAGCGGTCAGGGTGGCGTCGGGGCGGGCCGGGGGGAAGATGTGGATTTTACAGAATTGCGATGCGAGATCGCTTGACAGGGCAGGGCTCACCCCATAGGAAGCACCCCTGTCGCGCGGGTGTAGCTCAGTCGGTTAGAGTGCCGGCCTGTCACGCCGGAGGTCGCGGGTTCGAGCCCCGTCACTCGCGCCACTTTCCCTTCAGGAAAGGGTAAAGCAAGCCACCGCAAGGTGGCTTTCTTTTTGCCGGACCGGTCGGGGCGACAGTGCCGCCGCCATGTGCTATCCCACTTTCATGTTTGCTGTTGTGCACTCCTTACGGACGTCGCGGACCGGGCGTTCGGCCGCCATGGCCATCGCGGTCATCGCGCTGGCTGCCTGCCAGCCTTCCCAGCCGTCATCCGTACCCGACATGCTGGTGGACAGCAGGCCGGTGCAGGCCGTGCCGACGCCGGCGGTGGTGGCGCGGGTTGACCGCAATCTTGGCGATCTGCTGGCGGCGATCACCGAGAGTGCAGCCCATGGCCTCAATCCGGCGGACTATCAGCCGGAACGCCTCAGGGCACTGGCGGGCACCGCCGCGGGCACGTTGCTGACGCGGGAAATGGCGCTGCGGCTGGCGCGTGATCTGGCGCATGGCCGGGTGTCGGCCGGGCGGGTCGATTCGGCGTGGCACATCCGCGACTCCGATCCCGATCCGACATCAGCCGTGGACGCTGCCCTGCACGCGCAAACCCTGGCGATGACGCTGGCGGGATTGGCGCCGGCCGCCGCTGAATACCAGCTTCTGACGACCGAAATGCGCAGCCTTGGCGCCGGTAACGCCATCGTGTCGGCCGATCCGGCCCGCCAGCGGCGTCTTGAAAGCCTGCGCGCGACCCTGGAACGCTGGCGCTGGTTGCCGCGAACCCTGCCGGCGCACCGGCTGTGGGTCAATCTGCCGGAATACCGGCTGTTCCTGTGGCGGGGTGGCGCTGCGGTGCGTGCCCACGATGTGATCATTGGCAAGGTCGCGCACCCGACGCCCTCCTTCCGTGTCGACGTTACGGGCGTGGTGTTCAATCCGTGGTGGGATCCGCCGCGCCGGCTGGTCAGCGAGTCCGTCATTCCGGCGCTGCGTCGCGGCCAGGGCGCCAGGCTGGATTACAGGCTCTATCGCGACGGCCTGCCGGTGCCGTTGACGACGCTGGGCTGGAAGAGCCTGTCGTCACTGCCCAGCGGGTATCGCCTGCGGCAGGCGCCCGGGCCCAGCAACGCGCTGGGCCAGGTCAAGCTGCGGATGTACAACACCTATGACATCTATCTTCACGACACCCCGAACAAGGAACTGTTCGATCAGCCGAAACGGGCGCTGAGCAACGGGTGCATCCGCACCCGCGATGCCCTCGGTCTTGCCCGGGCGCTGGTCGCCGGCACGGCGGGGTGGGACGCGGCGCGGGTTGCCACCGCGCTGGAGACCCGGCGGGAAACGACGGTTGGACTCGGTCAGCCGCTGCCGGCCTTCCTCGTCTACATGACGGCAGTGGTGCGCGATGGCGCCGTGATCACGCTGGACGACGTCTACGGCCGGGATGCCGGGGTAGTGGCGGCGCTCGATACGCCGCGCGACGCACGGGCCGATCTCGACGCGCCTGTCGCGGCGACAGCGGCGACCGGGGCCGCTGATGACGATGGCGCGTCACGCTGCGCGGTCTGACCTCTGGCGGGTGACGGCGATCAGACCTTGGCTGCGTAAAGCAGCCGGCCGTTGCCAAAATTGTCGAGAAAGTAGGCCAGCTCCTGCGGGTTGACGGCGAAGCAGCCCTGGCTGCGGCCGATCTTGCCGTGCTGGCGCACCAGGTCTTTCGATACATACCAGGCCGAATGCAGCACGATGGCGCGGGCCTCGGCGTTGTCATTGGTCGGGTCGACGCCATGGAGGCGCATCGAGGGGCCGTGCTGGCCGACATAGCGGGCGCCGGTGATGTAGGCGCCATCCGACGAGGCGTTGGATCCTGGTGTATTGGAGAAGCGTTGCAACAGCCCGGTATGCGCGGGGTCCGAACCACGCCCGTGAGACACCAGGTGCGTGCTCACGTCACCGCTGTGCATGTCCAGCACATGAAAGCGCGGCTCGCTGGAGTGTCTGGAGAAATCGACGATTCCAATGAGATCGCTTGCCTTGATGCGCGGTTTCAGCTCATGGAACCGCTCCAGGGCAGCGTCCAGCAGCGGCCGTCGGATCACGCGTTTCGGGTCATGCCGGCTGATTGTCGCGGGTGCCGTGAAGGCCCGGCCGACAGAGGGGCGGGCAGCGGCGGTGGCGGCAATCGCCAGGGGAACGGAACGCAGCAGGGATCGGCGAGAGATCATGGCGGGTCCATCGGTTCGCGCGCTGTACCAGCGCGGCATGGCACACATTCCCCCTCAAGATAGGAAGTGCCGGCGATAGTAAAAGACCCGAGGCGGGTGCTGCAAGATGTCGCGGCCGGGGACGAGGGCGGCGCGGCGTCAGCCGTTCAGGGCGTCAAAGCGGTCAAATTCATGGGCGATGCTGAACTCGACCAGGCGTTCGTAGAGGTCTTCCACCAGGGCGGCGGGCAGGTTGAGCCGTTTGGCCTCGGCGACGGCGTTGGCGATCACCGCGGCCTTGCGGACCTCGTCGCGAACCAGGGCGCGGGCCGGTTTGATGCGGGCGGCGGCCTCGATGAAGTCGAGCCGGCGGCGCAGCAGCGCCACCAGTTCGCGGTCGATGTCGTCGATGGCCGCCCGAACCTCGGCCATGGATGTCACGCTAGCCGGATCAACGCTCACGACGTACCCACCATTTTCCTGTTTCCATCCACACCAAGACCGGCCGGGCGGCGAAAATCCAGGCGATGCCGGCCACGGCGTAGAGCAGCAGCCGCGCGGCCTCCGGCAAACCCTGCATGGCACCGATGACGCTGGCCGCGACCAGGACGTAGGTGAGCAGGCCGCCGACCAGCAGCAGCATGCCCGCGAGCTTGCGTGTCTTGATCGTCATCCTTCTGGTGTCCCCGTACCGGCGGCCCCGGCGCGCGCGAGAGCCTGATCGATCACGGCGCGGGTCTTGGACCATAGATCGAGCATGGTCAACTCCTCGGGGGTGAACCAGCGCGCATCGGCCGCGTCGTCACCGGCCACCGGCTCGCCGGCCGCCGCCGTGCCCCGGAAGTCGATGAGCGTGTAGTGGCGCCGGACTCGCCCCGCGTCATCCGGCTCGATCATGTCGATGACGTCGAGCAGATCGTGCAGTGTCACCTCAAGCCCGGTTTCCTCGCGTACCTCGCGGATGCCCGCCTCGCGCACGGTCTCGCCGATCTGCTGCATCCCGCCCGGCAGGCTCCATTGGCCGGCACGCGGCGGCTTGGCGCGGCGGATCAGCAGCACCTGGCCGTCGCGGATGACAACGACACCGACGCCCACCAGCGGATGGGCGGTATAGAGGCGCGGATCGGCCGCCGCGGAGAGCTCATCGGTCAAGGGTGTTGTCCTCGTTGTCGGGGCGCGCGGTGTCAGGGCGGCAGCCGATCCAGCATGTCGGCGTCAGCACGGCATCGAGCGGCTGATCGTGCGGCTCGGCCGGGATCGGGGTGATCTGGGCGTCGTAGGCCAGACCGAGCGCCAGCACCGGCCCTGTCGCGCGCAAGGACGCCAGCGTGCGATCGTAGTAGCCGCCGCCCTGGCCAAGGCGGTGACCGGCGGTGTCGGCGCCCACCAGCGGCACCAGCAGCACGGCGGGTCGGACGACCGGCAGGCTCGGGTCAGGCTCCGCGATGTCGTGGGGGCCAGGGATCAGCCGGGCGGGGTCGTCGAGGCGGTGGAAGGCCAGCGCCTGATCCGGCCTGGTGATGCGGGGCAGGGCGATGCTGTGGCCATGATCGCGCAAAACCGCCTCGATCGGCGCGGGATCAAGCTCGCTCGCCACGGCGCGGTAGCTGGCGATGATGGTGGGCGCGGCGGGCAGATGCGCCAGCAGTCGGGTGGCCATGTCGCCGGTGATGCGCTGTCGCGTGACGGCGGGCAGGGCTGTAAACGCGGCATGGGCCTCTCGCCGTGCCGCCCGCAGTGACGCGCGCAGCGATGACTTGCCGGCTCGCGCGGCGGTGTCGGGCTGGCCGATGTCCGGCGGGCCGATGTCCGGCGGGCCGTCAGGGGGGGGCGTGTCAGGCATGGCGGGGTGGCGGGACCGCATGGGTCGGTGGCTGGAAGATCCTCTGACGCCCAAACGTCAGGTGGGCGCCGTATAAGTCAAGCCAGGACTTGCTCAGGGACAGCTCCCATAGGATGTTAATATCGCCTCAGGGATGTTCGCGACGCTCGTATCCTGCAGTACCCGCCGACGTCCTATTTAGGCGCTGATGGGCAAAGGCTCAAGGCCATCGGCCAGAGCGTCGAGTCGGGCTGCGGCCGAGGCGAGCGCCTGTTCGGCGGCTGCCAGCGTCGATGGATCGCTGCCGGCCTGCTGGCGCGCTTCCGCCAGTTCGTCCGCCAGCATCAACGCCGCCATCAGCAGCAGCCGGCCCTCACCCATCTGGCCGAGCGCCGCCGTCAGCTCATCGGCCTTGCGGTTGACGATGTCGGCAAGCCGGCGGACCTGCTCCTCCTCGCCGTCGCCACAGGCGATCGGGTAATGGCGGCCGCCGACCAGGATGTTGATCTGGCCCATCTCAGTTGCCTCCCGCCTGCTGCACCCGCGCGATCAGGCCATCGACCCGTTCCAGCGCCCCGTGGGCCGCCTGTTCCAGCTCGGCATGACGCAATTCCAGTTCGCCATAGCGCTGGATCAGCGCGTCGTGCGCGGTGGCCATGGCGTCCAGTTCATCGAGCAGGGCGGCGATCTCGCCCGCCGGCGCCTCGGCGTCCGTTGGCGGGCCGGCAGCGGCCTGCTGGACCTGTTCGATCAGCATGTCGCGCTCGATGCGCAGCGCCGCCACCTCGGCCTCCAACGCGCGAATCCGCCCGTCGATGCGGGATTCGAGGCGCCGCATGGCGTCGTCCAGATGCTGGATGGCCGTTTGCAGGGGCATGGTCGGCCTTCGTTCTCAAAGAGTTGTCGCAAAAGCATAAGACTTTGCTTGCAGCGGCGTCAACACGAGTCACGGCATAAGTTGACGTCGGGCGCCGCATCCCTATTGTGCGCGCGATTTCAATCCAGGTAGTTCCGCCCATGACCGTCACGCAGCAGCAAATGGCCAACGCGATCCGCGCCCTCAGCATGGACGCCATCGAAAAGGCCAAGTCCGGCCATCCCGGCATGCCGATGGGCATGGCCGACGTCGCCACCGTCCTGTTCACCAGGGTGATGAAATATGATCCGGCGGCGCCGCGCTGGGCGGACCGCGACCGCTTCGTGCTGTCGGCCGGTCACGGCTCGATGCTGCTGTATTCGCTGCTGTATCTCACCGGCTACGCCAACCCGACCATCGACGAGATCAAGGCTTTCCGCCAGCTCGGCAGCCCGTGCGCCGGTCACCCGGAGTTCGGCGAGCTGGCGGGTGTCGAGACCACCACCGGGCCGCTGGGGCAGGGGCTGGCGACCTCGGTCGGCATGGCGCTGGCCGAACGGCACCTCAACGCGCTGTACGGCGACGACCTGGTCGACCACCGCACCTATGTGATTGCCGGCGATGGCTGCCTGATGGAAGGCATCAGCCAGGAAGCCATTTCCATGGCCGGCCACTTCAAGCTCGGTCGGCTGATCGTGCTGTGGGACGACAATAACATCTCCATCGACGGGCCGATCAGCATCGCCTCCTCGGAGGACATTCCGGCCCGCTTCGCGGCGGCCGGCTGGCACGTCCAGCGGGTCGACGGCCATGATCCGGTGGCGGTGGAAGCCGCCCTGCTGGCGGCACAGGCCGATCCGCGCCCCTCGCTGATCGGCTGCAAGACCGTCATCGGCAAGGGCGCGCCCAACAAGCAGGGCAGCAAGGACACCCACGGTTCGCCGCTGGGGGCCGCCGAGATCGCCGCCACCCGCGAGAACATCGGCTGGTCCGCCGAGCCGTTCGTGGTGCCGGCCGACATCCTGGAGGCCTGGCGCGCCGCCGGTCGCCGGGGCGCGGCCGATCATGCCGCCTGGGTCCAGCGTTTCGCCGCCGCGCCCGCCGAGACCCGCGCCGAGTTCGAGCGCCGCATGGCCGGCGACCTGCCGGCGGGCCTCGATCAGGCGCTCGCCGACTATATCGCCGGGCTGATCGAGAAGCCGCAGACGGTCGCCACCCGCAAGGCGTCCGAAATGGTGCTGGAGGCGATCAACGTCGCCGCGCCGGAAACAGTGGGCGGCTCGGCCGACCTCACCGGCTCCAACAACACCAAGACCAAGGGGCTCGCCATCCTCAACGCCGACAACTACGGCGGCCGCTATGTCCACTACGGCATCCGCGAGTTCGGCATGGCGGCGGCGATGAACGGCATGAGCCTGCATGGCGGCATCATCCCCTATGGCGGCACCTTCCTGGTGTTCACCGACTATTGCCGGCCGGCGATCCGCCTGTCGGCACTCCAGCACCAGCGGGTCGTCTATGTCATGACCCACGACTCCATCGGTCTGGGCGAGGATGGGCCGACCCACCAGCCGATCGAGCATCTGGCGAGCCTGCGGGCGATGCCCAACGTGGCGGTGTTCCGCCCCGCCGACGTGGTGGAAACCGCCGAGTGCTGGCAGCTGGCGCTGCAGCGCGCCGACGGGCCGTCGGTGCTGGCGCTGACCCGGCAGAACCTGGCGCAGCTTCGCCTGGAGGCCACCGGCGGCAACCTGTCGGCCCGTGGTGGCTATGTGCTGCGCTCCGCCGACAATGCCCGGGTGACCCTGATCGCCACCGGCTCCGAGGTCGGCATCGTCTGCGACGCGGCGGCCCTGCTGGCTGAGGCGGGGATCGCCGCCGAGGTCGTCTCGATGCCCTGCACCGAGCTGTTCGACGCCCAGGACGCGGCTTATCGCGCCTCGGTGCTGAAGCCCGGCACGCTGAAGGTGTCGGTGGAGGCCGGCTGCACCCAGGGGTGGCGCGCCTATGTCGGCGACAACGGCCTGACGCTGGGCATCGACCGCTTCGGTGCCAGCGCGCCGGCGGAGCAGCTCTACGATTTCTTCGGGTTAACCGCGAACAAGATTGCCGAAAAGGTCAAGGCTGCGCTATAGCCCCGCGCGATTTGCGACGTTCACGTTCTTTGCCATTGGGAGACTAGGATGACCGTTCGGGTTGCCATCAACGGGTTTGGCCGCATCGGCCGCAACGTATTCCGGGCCATTGTTGAATCGGGCCGGACGGACATCGAGGTGGTCGCCATCAACGACCTCGCTTCCGCCGAGGACAACGCCCACCTGCTGAAGTACGACTCGGTGCATGGCCGCTTTCCGGCCGCGGTCAGCGTCGACGGCAACAGCCTGGTGGTCAACGGCAAGAAGGTGGCCGTCACCGCCGAGCGTGATCCCGCCAAGCTGCCGCACGCCGACATGGGCGTCGACATCGCCATGGAGTGCACCGGCTTCTTCACCGACGCCGACAAGGCCGGCGCCCACTTGGCCGCCGGCGCCAGGAAGGTGCTGATCTCGGCGCCCGCCAAGGGCGAGGACATCACGGTGGTCTATGGCGTCAACCACCAGCTGCTGAAGCCGGAGCACAAGATCGTCTCCAACGCGTCGTGCACCACCAACTGCCTGGCGCCGGTCGCCAAGGTGCTGAACGACCTGGTGGGCATCGAGCGTGGCTACATGACCACCATCCACGCCTACACCAACGACCAGCGCATTCTCGACCAGATCCATTCCGACATGCGCCGCGCCCGCGCCGCCGCGCTGTCGATGATCCCGACCTCGACCGGTGCCGCCAAGGCCGTCGGTCTGGTGCTGCCGGAACTCAAGGGCAAGCTGGACGGTTCGGCCATCCGCGTGCCGACGCCCAACGTGTCGGTGGTGGACCTGAAGTTCAACTCCGCCCGGGACACCACGGTCGAGGAAGTCAACGCCGCGCTGAAAGCGGCCGCTGAAGGCCCGATGAAGGGCGTGCTCGACTATGTCACCGAGCCGCTGGTGTCGATCGACTTCAACCATTCGGCCTTCTCGTCGAACTTCGACGCCACCCAGACCCAGGTGATCGACAAGCGGCTGGTCCGCGTCGTTTCCTGGTACGACAACGAGTGGGGCTTCTCCAACCGCATGAGCGATACCGCCGTGACCATGGCGAAGCTCGGCTGAACGCCGGCGCGCCCGCTCGCCCTTCGACGGGCTCGGGACGAGCGGGCCTGATGGCTGGAACGGTGCGATTCCGTTCGTGGCGAGCCTGTCCAGCCGCGAACGGAGTCTTTCATGCCGAACTTCAAGACCCTTGATGATCTTTCTGATCTGACTGGTAAACGCGTCCTGGTCCGTTCGGACCTCAACGTGCCGATGCACGACGGCCGGGTGAGCGACGCGACCCGCCTGGAGGCCACCGCGCCGACCATCCGCGACCTCGTCGCCAAGGGCGCGACGGTGCTGGTGCTGGCCCACTTCGACCGTCCCAAGGGCAAGCGGGTGCCGGAAATGTCGCTGAAGCCGGTGGCGCCGGCGCTGGCGACGGTGCTGGGCCGCGACGTGGCCTTCATCGACGACTGCTGCGGCGCCGGGGCGGAAGCGGCGGTCGCCGCCCTGCCGGCGGGCGCGGTGGCGGTGCTGGAAAACACCCGTTTCCACGCCGGCGAGGAAAAGAACGACCCCGAACTGGCGGCGGCGATGGCCCGCCTGGGCGACCTCTACGTCAACGATGCCTTTTCCTGCGCGCACCGGGCGCACGCCTCCACCGAGGCGCTGGCGCGGGTGCTGCCGGCCTATGCCGGCCGCTCGATGGCCCGTGAGCTGCAGGCGCTGGAAAACGCGCTGGGCAACCCGCAGCGGCCGGTCGCGGCCGTGGTCGGCGGCGCCAAGGTGTCGACCAAGCTCGACGTGCTGACCAATCTGGTCGGCCGCGTCGATCACCTGATCATCGGTGGCGGCATGGCCAACACCTTCCTCGCCGCGCGCGGGGTCAATGTCGGCAAGAGCCTGTGCGAGCACGACCTCGCCGAGACGGCGCTGGCCATCCTCGACAAGGCGGAGGCCGCCGGCTGCACCGTCCATCTGCCCTATGACGTGGTGGTGGCGCGCGAGTTCAAGGCCAATGCCGACAATCGCGTCGTCAACGTGCATGAGGTGGCGGCGGACGAGATGATCCTCGATGTCGGCCCGGCCGCGGTCGAGGCGCTGGCGGATGCGCTCAAGATCTGCAAGACGCTGGTGTGGAACGGTCCGCTCGGCGCCTTCGAGATCGCACCGTTCGACAAGGCGACGGTGGCGCTGGCGCAGGTGGCGGCGGCGCTCACCGAGGCCGGCGGCCTGCTGTCGGTGGCCGGCGGCGGCGATACGGTCGCCGCGCTCAACCACGCCGGCGTGGCGGCCAAGTTCAGCTTCGTCTCCACCGCCGGCGGCGCCTTCCTCGAATGGATGGAAGGCAAGGCTCTGCCCGGCGTCGACGCGCTGAAGGCTTAACCGGTTGGCAGGGAGAGGGCGGGTATCCGCGTCGTCTCCTGTACGTTTTCTTGTGGGCGGCTGTGATGTATGAGGCCGCCAGAGCTGTTGGACACCAGATCAGAGGGGCACGCCCATGAAAGTCACACGCAAGGTCAAAGACATTCTCTCGTGGTACGAGACCGAGAACGCCGGCACCAAGGCCAATCTCGCCCGTATCCTGTGCACCGGTCGCCTGGCCGGCACCGGCAAGATGATCATCCTGCCGGTCGACCAGGGTTTCGAGCATGGCCCGGCCCGCTCGTTCGCGCCGAACCCGGCCGGCTATGATCCGTTCTACCACCCGTCGCTGGCCATCGAGGCCGGGCTGAACGCCTACGCCACGCCGCTGGGCATGATGGAAGCGGTGGCTGACCGCGTCGCCGGCCAGATTCCGCTGATCCTCAAGATGAACTCGGCCAACTCGCTGTCGGGTCTGAAGGACCAGGCGATCACCGGCAGCATCAACGATGCGCTGAAGCTGGGCTGCTCGGCCATCGGCTTCACCATCTATCCGGGCTCGGACGACTGCTACAACATGATGGAGGAGTTCCGCGAACTCTCCGAGGAAGCCAAGTCGGTCGGTCTGGCGGTGGTGCTGTGGTCCTACCCGCGCGGTGGCGGCCTGTCGAAGGACGGCGAGACGGCGATGGACATTTGCGCCTATGCCGCCCACATGGCGGCGCTGATGGGCGCCAACATCATCAAGGTGAAGCTGCCGACCGATCATCTGGAGCAGGCGGAAGCCAAGAAGGTGTACGAGAAGGAAAAGATCGACCTCTCGACCATGGCCAAGCGCGTCGAGCACGTCATGCAGGCCGCCTTCGCCGGTCGTCGCCTGGTGGTGTTCTCCGGCGGCGCGACCAAGGGCGCCGACTCGGTGTATGACGATGCCCGCGCCATCCGCGACGGCGGCGGCAACGGCTCGATCATTGGCCGCAACACCTTCCAGCGTCCGAAGGCCGACGCGCTGGCGATGCTGGACAAGATCGTCAACATCTATCTCGGCAAGGCATAAGCCGCCGGGGGCTGTCGGGCCCGTGGCGTGCCACGGGCCTCGAACGACCGCCACGGTCGTGGGTGGCCGGGCTGATGCCCGGCCATGGCATTTGAGGGGCAGGAGAGCATCATGACCGACGCGATCGACAGCGACATCACCGCCTTCGGACGCGACGACGCGCGCCCGCCCTGCCAGCTCTATCTCATCACGCCGCCGGCGCTGGAGATTCCGGCCTTTGTCGAGACGTTCCGCCGGGCGCTGGACGGCGGCCCGGTGGCGGCGTTGCAGCTGCGGCTGAAGGACGTGCCGGACGACGTGGTGCTGCGCGCGGCGGAGGCCCTGCTGCCGGTGTGCCAGGCGTCAGATGTGGCGCTGATCGTCAACGACCGGGCGGACCTCGCCAAACAGGCCGGTGCCGACGGCGTGCATCTGGGCCAGACCGACGGCTCGGTGCGCGAGGCGCGCCGCTTGCTGGGCGAGGGCGCGCAGATCGGCGTCACCTGTCATGCCAGCCGTGACCTTGCCATGCGCGCCGGCGAGGAGGGGGCGGATTACGTCGCTTTCGGCGCCTTCTATCCCACCGACACCAAGACGCCGCCGAGTTTCGCGCAACCGGATATCCTCACCTGGTGGGTGGCGCTGTCGGAAATTCCCTGCGTCGCCATTGGCGGCATCACGCCCGCCAATGCCGCCCCCCTGGTGGCGGCGGGCGCGGATTTTCTCGCCGTCAGCGCTGGCGTGTGGGCCCATGCGGCCGGACCCGCCGCTGCGGTCGCGGCCTTCAATGCCCTGTTTGTCACACAACCTGCTGGCGAATAAGAGTTAATCAAGACTCCGGCGAAACAACAGCGGCAGTCGTGCGGCCGCTGTGGTATAAGCGCAAGCATCAGCCAAACGACAAAAACAGACCATCTGGGTCGCATCGAACTGGTTCCGGGGGGGAGCCGGTAGCACGTGCGTTCGTGGTGGAGAGATATGCCTGTATTGACCGTGGATCTGCAGGAAGGCTTTGCCGACGATCATGTGACCGTTCTGGTGGATGATCGCGCGGTGTTTGACCGACGCGGCGTGCGCACCCGCTATGAGATCGGCTTCGCGGCTCGTGCCGAGATCGAGCTGGATCGGGGCGCGCACAAGGTGTGCATCCTGCTGCCCGACAAGGGCGAGGTCGCGGAGACGACCGTCGACACCCAGTCGGTCAGCCATGTCGGCGTGGAACGCGCCGAAGGGCAGGTCATCATGCGACCGTCCGCCGAGCCGTTTCGCTATATGTAGGCCGGAACCGCCGGGCATCGCCTGACGATCGGTTATCGCCGGAAGGCCCGTTATCGAAAGTCTCTCCACGTCGTTGCGTGGCGCTGGCGCGCTCATGTTCGCGCGCCCGTTCCCAACCAGATAATGGAGAGACGACGATGACCGACATCAAACACGGTGAGAACGGATATGGCGACGAGGCCGACGCGGGCTTCGATGAAACCGCCTACTATCCCGAAACGGCAACCCAGCTGACGCCGGCGGACCGCCTGACCCCCAGGCTGCCCCTGCCGCTGTTCGCCAGCGGCTTGTATCAGTGGAGCCAGCGGCTGCTGGTGCCGGACCTGCCCGTCCGGCCCATTCCGACGCCGTTGCCCATCCATCCCGACCTGCCGATCCCGCCGCGGCCCGGTCCGGGGCCGAGCCCGACCGGCCTGGAGACGGAGGCGGCGACCGACGAGGCGCTGCTGCCGATCCTGTTCAACCGGGAAGAACTGCGGCTCGACGTCGACGGCCGCTATCCGCAGATGACCGCCAGCGGCACGCTGTTCCGCCGATTCACCATGCGCACCCACTGGATCGCCTCGCTGACCCGTACCGGCAGCAACAGCTACACCGGCGCCATCTGGTTCAAGGACGGCGACACGGCGGGATTTCCGTTCACCAATGTCAACATCACGGTGATCCGCAGCCTGTTCCCCAACCAGCGGCGGGTGACCATCCAGTTCGCCGGTGGCGGCGCTACCCGCACCCGGACCTACGGTTTCGTGTCGAGCTATTTCCACAAGGTGGAGTTCGAGTTCGATCACCAGGTCGGGGCGACGCCGGTGCTTGACATCAACACCACGGCGCATCCCAACCGGCCGGCATCGCTCGGGGCCGAGACACTGACAGCGACCAAGGTATTTCAGCGGGCGGGCTTCGATGTCCGCGTGAACGGCGCGGTGAGCGCCATCCCCAGCGATGGCGCGGACACCAACACCACCTGGAGCGACGCGGAAATGCATGACGCCATGCAGGTCTACTGGTCGCGCTTCGCCGACAGGTCGCAATGGGCGATGTGGGTGCTGACCGCCAGGCAGCATGACATGGGCTCGGGCCTGGGCGGCATCATGTTTGATTCCATCGGCCCGAACCATCGCCAGGGCACGGCGTTGTTCACGGACAGCTTCATCAACGTCGCGCCGGGGGGCGATCCGGCGCCCGACGCCTGGAAGCGCCGGATGCAGTTCTGGACCATGATCCACGAGATGGGCCACGCCTTCAATCTGGCCCACAGCTGGCAGAAGAACCTCGGCACGCCGTGGATTCCGCTGGCGGCGGACGGTGAAGCGCGCAGCTTCATGAACTACCCGGTCCGGGTTGCGGGGGGGCAGCAGGCGTTCTTCGCCGACTTCCAGTTCCGTTTCTCCAATCCCGAGATGCTGTTCATGCGCCACGCGCCGAGCCGCTTCGTCGAGATGGGCAACGCCGACTGGTTCGACCACCACGGCTTCGAGCAGCCGGATGGCGCGGGCGAGCTGGAACTGGAGCTGCGGATCGACCGCGACAAGCCGCACTATGACTTCATGGAACCGGTGGTCGTCGAGCTGCGGATCACCAACCGCGCGACCGAGCCGAGGATCGTGCCGGAGAGTCTGCTCGCCGACGCCCAGGAGATGCTGGTCATCACCAAGCGCGATGGGCAGGCGGCCAGGCAGTGGCGACCGTTCGCCCACCACTGCCGCGAGCCGCGCGGGCGGGTGCTGCAGCCGGGCGACAGTCTGACCGAGAGCCTGTTCGTGGCGGTGGGCGAGGGTGGCTGGCACATCGACGAGCCAGGCAACTACACGCTGCAAGTGGCGCTGGAGGCCAATGGCCAGGAGCTGATGTCCAACCCGCTGCGTATCCGGGTGGCGCCGCCGCGCTCGTTCGAGGAGCAGCATCTGGCGCAGGACGTGTTCACCGAGGATGCCGGCCGGGTGATGGCGTTCGATGGCTCGATGGTGCTGGAGAGCGGCATTGATGCCTGGCGTCGGGTGATGGAACAGCTGCCGAAGTCGCGGGCGGCGATCCATGCCGCCATCACCCTGGCGACGCCCAGGAGCCGGCGGTTCCGTACGCTCGACTGGAAGGCGGCGCGGGCCGGGCAGGAAGAGGCGAAGTGCTTCCGCTTTGCCAAGGTGGACCATGATGGCGCCCGCAAGCTGCTCGACAAGGCGCTGGGTGACACCCGGCTGGCGGTGGAGACGCTGGGAGGCGTCGATTTCCTCTACTATGCCGGGCATTACAGCGACTGGCTGGAGAAGGAAGGCGACAAGGCCGACGCCCGCAAGATGGGCGATGCCTGCAAGAAGGCAGCCGATCTGCGCGCGGCGCGCGACAAGCCGGGGCGCGAGCGGCGGCAGGTTGCCTGAGGTGGCCCGTAACTGACCGGAATGATGTCGGTCGTGGGGGTGCGGGCCGTGCATGGTCCGTACCCTCCTTTTTTGCCGCCGCCAGGCCGACGGAGCAGGGGTCGGGATGTGCCGGCGGGCGGGAAGAACGGGTGCGCGCGTCGCGTCCGTTGCTTTCACCGGCCGCGCCTGCTATGGCCGCGACCGACCAAATCCATCATCGCGAGAGCAATCCCATGAAGATCAGCGGCGTCGACATCCGCCCCGGCAACATCATCGAGTTCGAAGGCTCGCACTGGCGGGCGGTGAAGATTCAGCACACCCAGCCCGGCAAGGGCGGCGCCTACATGCAGGTGGAGCTGAAGAACGTCTATGATGGCCGCAAGAGCAACAACCGCTTCCGTTCGTCGGAGACGGTGGAGCGGGTGCGCCTCGACCCCAAGGACTACCAGTTCCTGTTCCGCGATGGCGAGCAGCTGACCTTCATGGATACCGAGACCTTCGAGCAGATCACCCTGCCGGCGGAAATCCTCGGCGAGGAGATCGACTTTCTGGCCGATGGCATGCCGGTGGTGATCGAATCCATCGAGGAGCGCGCGGTGTCGATCAAGCTGCCGGAGCAGGTGACGCTGACGGTCGCCGAGGCCGATCCGGTGGTCAAGGGTCAGACCGCGGCCTCCTCCTACAAGCCGGCCAAGCTGGAGAACGGCGCGCGTGTCATGGTGCCACCGTTCATCGAGACCGGCGAGAAGGTGGTGGTCAACGTTTACGAACGCGAATACGTCCGTCGCGCCGACTGACGGCCGCGACGTTGCGTCAATCCTGATCCCGTTCGTCCCGAGCCCAGTCGAGGGACGAGTCCCGATGGCACAGCGACCGTTCATCCCTCGACTGGGCTCGGGACGAACGGACTGATCCGTTATAGAATTGAACTCGCTGGAGCCCCCATGCCCATTCGTTCCGCCCTCATCACCGTCATGGATCGCGCTGTCCGCAAGGCGGGTTCCAGCCTGCGCCGGGACTTCGGCGAGGTCGAGCAGCTGCAGGTGAGCAAGAAGGGGCCGGCGGACTTCGTCTCCAACGCCGACCGCAAGGCCGAGCGGGTGCTGTTCGAGGAACTGTCGCGCGCCCGCCCGGACTTCGGCTTCCTGATGGAGGAAGAGGGCGAGCAGGCCGGATCGAGCCCGGACATGCCGCGCTGGATCGTCGATCCGCTGGACGGCACCACCAACTTCCTGCATGGCATCCCCCACTATGCGATTTCGGTGGCGCTGGAGGATCACGGCGAGATCGTCGCCGGCATGGTCTACCAGCCGCTGACCGACGAAACCTTCTGGGCGGAAAAGAACAAGGGCGCCTGGCTGGGCGAACGGCGGCTGCGGGTCTCGGGCCGTACCGACCTTGCCCAGTCGGTGATCGCCACCGGCATTCCCTTCCATGGTCATGGTAACCATGACAGTTTCTCGGCCATCCTGGCGGCGGTAATGCCGCAGGTGGCCGGCGTGCGCCGTTTCGGCGCCGCCGCGCTCGACCTGGCTTACGTGGCCGCCGGCCGCTTCGACGGCTTCTGGGAAGCGGGCCTGCAGCCGTGGGACATCGCCGCCGGCATCCTGCTGGTGCGCGAGGCGGGTGGCTTCGTGAGCGACTTCAAGGGTGGCGACAAGATGCTGGCCTCGGGCGACGTGGTGGCTGGCAACAGCCACATCCAGTCGCGGCTGCACAAGCTGGTGGCCCAGTCGTTGAAGAAACCCCCGGTCATCGGCTAGTATGGAACGGCTTTAATTGCGAACTGATCGCAACAAACCGTTGAAATCGCAAATTTCGCGTCCGCGGAATCGACTTTTGGCCAGAGCCCCTTGCGCCGATCCCCACGGGTGCTAAACGGGGCGCCGTTACGGAAGGTGAAGAGGTCTCATGCCAGAGGTCGCGCAAGAGTATTTGCCGATTCTGATCTTTCTCGGAATCGCGATCGTTTTCTCCGGCATCTTCGTTGCCCTGCCGCTGGTTATCGGCACGCTCGGGGGCATCCAGAAGCCGGACCCCGAGAAGTTGTCGGCGTATGAGTGCGGGTTCGAGGCGTTCGAGGACGCCCGGCGCAAGTTCGACGTCCGCTTCTACCTGGTCTCGATCCTGTTCATCATCTTCGACCTTGAAGTGGCGTTCCTGTTCCCCTGGGCGGTCAGCCTGGGGTCGATCGGCGTGTTCGGCTTCTGGTCGATGGTGGTGTTCCTGGGCGTCTTGACCGTCGGCTTCATCTATGAATGGAAGAAGGGGGCGCTCGAATGGGAGTGATCCAGCCCGTCACCGGTGAGGCCGGCGCCGTGCCGCTGTCGCGCGGCAACGACCAGTTCTTCAACGATCTCAATGCCGAACTGGCTGACAAGGGCTTCCTTGTCACCAAGGCGGAAGACCTGATCCACTGGGCGCGCACCGGCTCGCTGTGGTGGATGACCTTCGGTCTGGCCTGCTGCGCGGTCGAGATGATGCACACCAACATGCCGCGCTACGACCTGGAGCGCTTCGGCGTCGCGCCGCGTGCCAGCCCGCGCCAGTCGGACGTGATGATCGTCGCCGGCACGCTGACCAACAAGATGGCGCCGGCCATGCGCAAGGTCTACGACCAGATGTCGGAGCCGCGCTACGTCATCTCCATGGGCAGCTGCGCCAATGGCGGCGGCTATTACCACTACAGCTACTCGGTGGTGCGCGGCTGCGACCGCATCGTGCCGGTCGACATCTACGTGCCGGGCTGCCCGCCGACGGCGGAAGCGCTGCTCTATGGCGTGCTGCTGCTGCAGAAGAAGATCCGCCGCGAAGGGACGATTGCCCGATGAGCGCCAACACCCTGTGGTCGCCGCCGGTCGAGCGGCTGGAAGCCCTGGCCGCCACCGCCGCCGAGAAGCTGGGCGGGGCGCTGCTGGCGACCACCATCCACGCCGGCGAGCTGACGCTGACGGTGGCGCGCGACAGCATTGTCGCCACCCTGACCACGCTGCGCGACGATCCGGCCTTCCTGTTCAAGACGTTGATCGAACTGTGCGGCGTTGACTACCCTGAGCGCGCCGAGCGTTTCGACGTGGTCTATCACCTGCTGTCCTACAAGCATAACCTGCGCCTGCGGGTGAAGCTGTCGACAGACGAGGACGGTGCGGTGCCCAGCGTCACCGGGGTCTACCCCGCCGCCATCTGGCCGGAGCGCGAGTGCTGGGACATGTACGGCGTGCTGTTCGAAGGTCACCCGGACCTGCGCCGCATCCTCACCGACTACGGCTTCCAGGGGCATCCGCTGCGCAAGGACTTCCCGCTCACCGGCTATGTCGAACTGCGTTACTCGGAAGAGCACAAGCGCGTGGTCTATGAGCCGGTCAAGCTCACCCAGGACTTCCGCCAGTTCGACTTCCTGAGCCCGTGGGAAGGCGCCAAGTACATCCTGCCCGGCGACGAGAAAGCCGGCGAGAAGCAGGGCTGAGGAGCAGGGCTGAGATGGCCGACATCGACATTCAGAACTACTCGATCAACTTCGGTCCCCAGCACCCGGCGGCCCACGGCGTGCTGCGCATGGTGATGGAACTCGATGGCGAGATCATCGAGCGCGTCGATCCGCACATCGGCCTGCTGCACCGCGGCACCGAAAAGCTGATCGAATACAAGACCTACCTGCAGGCGGTGCCCTATTTCGACCGCCTCGATTACGTGTCACCGATGTGCCAGGAGCACGCCTACGCGCTGGCGGTGGAGCGGCTGCTGGGGCTGGAGGTGCCGGAACGCGGCCAGTATCTGCGCGTGATGTGGTCCGAGATCACCCGCATCCTCAACCACCTGATGAACGTCTGCACCCACGCCATGGACGTCGGCGCGCTCACCCCCATCCTGTGGGGTTTTGAAGAGCGCGAGAAGCTGATGGTGTTCTATGAGCGCGTCTGCGGCGCCCGCATGCACGCGGCCTATGTGCGCCCGGGCGGCGTCCACCAGGACATGCCGGCGGGACTGGCCGAGGACATCTGGGCCTGGACCGAAAGCTTCCCCAAGGTCGTCGACGATCTGGCGACGCTGCTGCTGGGCAACCGCATCTTCAAGCAGCGCAACGTCGATATCGGCGTGGTGTCGGCGGAAGACGCCATGGCCTGGGGCTTCTCCGGCCCGATGATCCGTGGCTCGGGCATCGCCTGGGACCTGCGCAAGAACCAGCCCTACGACGTCTATGACCGGATGGATTTCGACGTCGTCATCGGCAAGAACGGCGACTGCTACGACCGCTACGTGCTGCGGTTCGAGGAAATGCGCCAGTCGCTGAAGATCATCCGCCAGTGCCTGAAGGAAATGCCGGAAGGCCCGGTGTCGTCGACCGACCGCAAGGTGGTGCCGCCCAAGCGCGGTGAGATGAAGCGCTCGATGGAGGCGCTCATCCACCACTTCAAGCTCTATACCGAGGGCTACAAGGTGCCGGCGGGCGAGGCCTATGCGGCGGTGGAAGCGCCCAAGGGCGAGTTCGGCGTCTATCTGGTGTCGGACGGCACCAACCGGCCGTACCGCTGCAAGATCCGCGCGGCCGGCTTCGCGCATCTGGGCGCCATGGACTTCCTGTGCAAGGGCCACATGCTGGCGGACGCGCCGGCCGTGCTTGGCTCGCTTGATATCGTGTTCGGTGAGGTGGACCGCTAATGGCTGATCACGCGCCCCAGAAGGTCGATCCCAGCATCGGCCGCGGCTTCCAGTGGACGGCGGAGAACGCCGAGCTGGCCAAGGCGATTGTCGCCAAATACCCGGAAGGTCGTCAGCAGTCGGCGGCCATGCCGCTGCTCGATCTCGCCCAGCGGCAGTTCGGCGACCAGAACGGCGGCCATGCCTGGCTGCCGGTGCCGGTGATCGAATATGTCGCCGACTATCTCGGCATGCCCTACATCCGGCTGTACGAAGTCGCCTCCTTCTACACCATGTACAACCTCAACCCGGTCGGCGTGCACCATGTGCAGCTGTGCGGCACCACGCCGTGCTGGCTCAAGGGTGCCGACGAGGTGATGCGCGCCTGCAAGGACATGGGTCTGGAGAAGGGCAAGACCACCGAGGACGGGCTGTTCACGCTCACCGAGGTCGAGTGCCTGGGGGCCTGCGTTAACGCGCCGATGGTGCAGATCAACGACGATTTCTACGAAGACCTGACCTACGACACCACCAAGGCGGTGCTGGAGGCCCTGAAGAAGGGCGAGCAGCCGAAGCCGGGGCCGCAGGTCGACCGTCAGTTCGCGGCGCCGCAGGGCGGGCCGACGACGTTGACGGACATGGTGAAGTAAGGGACCGGGCGTATGCTGGAAGACAAGGACCGCATCTTCACCAACCTTTACGGTTATCAGGGTTGGGATATCGATTCCGCGATGAAGCGCGGCGACTGGGACGGCACCAGGGAGCTGCTGGCCCGTGGCCCGGACGCCATCATCCAGGAAATCAAGGACTCCGGCCTGCGCGGGCGCGGCGGCGCCGGCTTCCCGACCGGCATGAAGTGGAGCTTCATGCCCAAGGAAAGCAAGGACGGCCGGCCGAGCTACCTCGTCATCAATGCCGACGAGTCCGAGCCCGGCACCTGCAAGGACCGGGAAATCATTCGTCACGACCCGCAGAAGCTGGTGGAAGGCGCGCTGATCGCCGGTTTCGCCATGCGGGCGAAGGCAGCCTATATTTACATTCGCGGCGAATTCGTGCGCGAGGCGGAGCGGCTCAATGCCGCTGTCGCGCAGGCCTATGCCAAGGGCTTCCTTGGCAAGAACGCCTGCGGCTCGGGTTACGATTTCGACGTGTACGTCCACCGTGGTGCGGGGGCTTATATTTGCGGCGAGGAAACGGCGCTGATAGAAAGCTTAGAGGGTAAGAAAGGCCAGCCACGCCTCAAGCCCCCGTTCCCGGCCGGTGCCGGCCTCTATGGCTGCCCGACCACCGTCAACAACGTGGAATCCATCGCGGTGACGCCGACCATCCTGCGGCGCGGCGCTTCGTGGTTCTCGTCGTTCGGCCGGCCCAACAACGCCGGCACCAAGCTGTTCTGCATCTCCGGCCACGTGAACAAGCCGTGCACGGTGGAGGAGAGCATGTCGATCAGCTTCCGCGAGCTGATCGAGAAGCATTGCGGCGGCATCCGCGGCGGCTGGGATAATCTGCTGGCGGTGATCCCCGGCGGGTCGTCGGTGCCGGCGCTGCGCGCCGAGCAGATCATCGACGCGCCGATGGATTTCGACGGCCTGCGCGAGCTGCGCTCCGGCCTCGGCACGGCGGCGGTGATCGTGATGGACAAGTCCACCGACATCGTGAAGGCGATCGCCCGGCTGTCCTACTTCTACAAGCACGAGAGCTGCGGCCAGTGCACGCCGTGCCGCGAGGGCACCGGCTGGATGTGGCGGATGATGGAGCGCATGGTGAAGGGTGACGCCGAGCTCGAAGACATCGACATGCTGCAGCAGGTCACCACCCAGGTCGAAGGTCACACCATCTGCGCGCTGGGCGACGCGGCGGCGTGGCCGATCCAGGGCCTGATCCGCAACTTCCGCCCCGTCCTTGAAGAGCGCATCGCGTCCGCCAAGGCCGCCAAGCGCATTGCCGCCGAGTAACGGAGTCATCCATGCCCAAACTCAAAGTCGACGGCATCGAGGTCGAGGTTCCCGCAGGCGCCACCGTGCTGCAGGCCTGCGAGGCGGCGGGCGTCGAGATTCCGCGTTTCTGCTACCATGAGCGGCTGTCGATCGCCGGCAACTGCCGCATGTGCCTGGTCGAGGTGAAGCCCGGACCGCCGAAGCCGCAGGCCAGCTGCGCGCTGCCGGCCGCCGACAACCAGGAAGTGTTCACCAACACGCCGGTGGTCAAGAAGGCTCGGGAAGGGGTGATGGAGTTCCTGCTCATCAACCACCCGCTGGACTGCCCGATCTGCGACCAGGGTGGCGAGTGCGACCTGCAGGACGAGGCGATGGCCTACGGCAAGGGCACCAGCCGCTTCGAGGAAAACAAGCGGGCGGTGACCGAGAAATACATGGGGCCGCTCATCAAGACGACGATGACGCGCTGCATCCATTGCACCCGCTGCGTCCGCTTCGCCGAGGAAGTGGCCGGTGTCGAGGAAATCGGCGCCATCTTCCGTGGCGAGAACATGCAGATCACCTCGTATCTGGAACGCGCGGTGACCTCCGAGATGAGCGCCAACGTCATCGACCTCTGCCCGGTCGGCGCGCTCACCTCCAAGCCCTATGCCTTCAACGCCCGCCCGTGGGAGCTGAAGAAGACCGAGACCATCGACGTCATGGACGCGGTGGGCTCCAGCATCCGGGTCGACAGCCGCGGCAACGAAGTGCTGCGCGTCATGCCGCGCCTCAACGAGGACGTGAACGAGGAGTGGATTTCCGACAAGACCCGCTTCGTCGTCGACGGCCTGGGCAAGCGCCGGCTCGACCGGCCGTGGGTGCGGGTCGACGGCACGCTGCGCGAGGCGAGCTGGGCGGAGGCCTTTGCCGCCATCCAGCAGGGCCTTTCGGGGCTGGGTGGTGACAGGATCGCGGCCCTGGCCGGCGATCTCGTCGAGGTCGAGGCGCTGGTCGCCCTGAAGGATCTGATGGGCCGGCTGGGTTCGTCGCAGGTCGAGGCGCTGCTGGACGGCGCCAGGCTCGATCCGGCGGTGCGCGCCTCCTACCTGTTCAACTCGACCATTGCCGGCATCGAGCAGGCGGACGTGATCCTGCTGGTGGGCACCGACGTGCGCCATGAGGCGGCGATCATCGCCACCCGCATCCGCAAGGCGGTGCGCAAGTTCAAGGCGCGGGTCGCCAACATCGGCCCGGCGACCGACCAGGCGTTCAAGGTCGAACAGCTGGGCGACGATCTGTCGATCCTGAAGTCGATCGTGTCCGGCGCACATCCGTTCGCCGAGGTGCTGAAGGGTGCCAGGAAGCCGATGATCATCGTCGGCCAGGGCGCGCTGGCGCGCGCCGATGGCGCGACGGTGCTGGGCACCGCCCGCTCGCTGGCCGAGAAGGTGGGCGCGGTGAGCGCCGAGTGGAACGGCTTCAATGTGCTGCACACCGCCGCTGCCCGCGTCGGCGCGCTGGACGTCGGCTTCACTCATGCCGGCGGCATCGAGGACATTCGCGCCAAGGTCGCCAGCGGCGCCATCAAGGCGGTGTTCCTGGCCGGCGTCGACGAGATCGACACCGCGTTCCTTGAGCAGGCCTTCACCGTCTATATCGGCACCCATGGTGACGCGGGCGTGCGCCACGCCGACGTCATCCTGCCGGGCGCGGCCTATACCGAGAAGTCGGGTACCTGGGTCAACACCGAGGGCCGGGTGCAGGTGGGCCAGCGGGCGACCTTCCCGCCGGGTGACGCCCGCGAGGACTGGACCATCTACCGCGCGCTCTCCGACGTGCTGGGCGTGACGCTGCCCTATGACACGCTGGCGCAACTGCGTTCGCGCATCGGCGAGGCCTTCCCGGTGCTGGCGGCCCAGGGGCTGACGCCGGCGGCGTGGGCCGAGTTCGGCGCCACCGGCGACATCGCTTCCGGCCCGATTGCGCTGCCGGTGGCGAACTTCTATCAGACCAACCCGATCGCGCGGGCCAGCGCCACCATGGCGGCCTGCGTGACGGCGATCCGTGAGACCCAAGAACAGGCGACCGGCACCCATGGTTGAGTGGTTCCAATCCTATCTCGGTGAGTGGGGCGGCTATCTCGTCGCCCACGTGCTGCTCATCCTGGCGATCGTGCTGCCGCTGCTGCTGGCGGTCGCCATGTCGGTCTACGCCGACCGCAAGATCTGGGCGGCGATGCAGCTGCGTCGCGGTCCCAACGTGGTCGGCCCGTTCGGTCTGCTGCAGTCCTTCGCCGACGGCCTCAAGCTGTTCCTGAAGGAAACCATCATCCCGTCGAGCGCCAACAAGGGCATCTTCCTGATCGCGCCGATGATCACCTTCACCCTGGCCCTGGTCGGCTGGGCGGTGATCCCGTTCGACGCCGGCCTGGTGCTGGCCGACATCAACGTCGGCATCCTCTACCTGTTCGCCATCTCGTCGCTGGGCGTCTACGGCATCATCATGTCGGGCTGGGCGTCCAACTCGAAGTATCCGTTCCTGGGCGGTCTGCGCTCGGCGGCCCAGATGGTGTCCTACGAGGTCTCGATCGGCTTCGTCATCGTCACCGTGCTGCTGATGGTCGGCTCGCTCAACCTGTCGGACATCGTCAAGGCGCAGCAGGGCGCCGTGCTCGGCATCGTCAACATGTATGTCGTGCATCCGCTGCTGCTGCCGATGGCGGTGATCTTCTTCATCTCCGCGCTGGCCGAGACCAACCGGCCGCCGTTCGATCTGCCGGAGGCGGAAGCGGAGCTGGTGGCGGGCTATCAGGTCGAATATTCGTCCATGGCCTTCGCGCTGTTCTTCCTCGGCGAATACGCCAACATCATCATGATGTGCGCGATGACGTCGATCCTGTTCTTCGGTGGCTGGCTGCCACCGGTGGACTGGGCGCCGCTCTACGCCGTGCCCGGCTTCATCTGGCTGTTCGCCAAGATCTGCTTCTTCTTCTTCGTGTTCGCCTGGGTGAAGGCGACGGTACCGAGGTACCGCTACGACCAGTTGATGCGGCTGGGCTGGAAGGTGTTCCTGCCGCTGTCGCTGTTCTGGGTCATCGTGGTGTCGGGCGTGCTCGTCTACACCAACAGCCTGCCGAAGTGACGGGAGAGTATTGATGTCCCTCGCTCAAGCCGCCAAATCCCTGCTCCTGACCGAGTTCGTCAAGGGCATGGCGCTGACCTTCTCCTACATGTTCAAGGAGAAGGCGACCATCAACTACCCGTTCGAGAAGGGGCCGCTGTCCCCGCGCTTCCGGGGCGAACACGCGCTGCGCCGCTACGCCAACGGCGAGGAACGCTGCATCGCCTGCAAGCTGTGC
This sequence comes from Parapedomonas caeni, assembly GCF_041060555.1. Taxonomy (NCBI): domain Bacteria; kingdom Pseudomonadati; phylum Pseudomonadota; class Alphaproteobacteria; order Sphingomonadales; family Sphingosinicellaceae; genus Parapedomonas; species Parapedomonas caeni. The sequence continues at coordinate 143,588 of NZ_JBEUDS010000003.1, forward strand.
GAGGCGATCTGCCCGGCCCAGGCGATCACCATCGAGGCGGAACCGCGCGAGGACGGCTCGCGGCGGACCACCCGCTATGACATCGACATGACCAAGTGCATCTATTGCGGCTTCTGCCAGGAAGCCTGCCCGGTGGATGCCATCGTCGAGGGACCGAACTTCGAGTTCGCCACCGAGACGCGCGAGGAACTGATGTACAACAAGGCGAAACTGCTGGCCAACGGCGACCGTTGGGAGCGCGAGATCGCCCAGAACATTGCCATGGACGCCCCCTACCGTTAAGGGGGCGCCTGGATTGCGCAGCCGTTCGTGCCGCCTTCGTTCAAGGCCCGCGAACACGTGTGAAACCGCCGTTGCCGGCTGACGGCCACGGTTAACAAGGGGGGCCTGAAGCTCGTGGTTCACGCGCTGGCCTTTTATCTGTTCGCGAGCATCGTGGTCTTTTCGGGGGCCATGGTGATCACTGCCAAGAACCCGGTTCACTCGGTGCTCTGGCTGATCCTGGCCTTCTTCAACGCGGCGGGGCTGTTCGTGCTGCTGGGTGCCGAGTTCCTGGCGATGATCCTGGTCATCGTCTACGTCGGCGCGGTGGCGGTGCTGTTCCTGTTCGTGGTGATGATGCTCGACATCAACTTCGAGGAGCTGCGCAAGGGCTTTGCCTCCTACCTGCCGATCGGCCTTCTGGTCGCCGGCCTGCTGCTGGTGGAACTGGTGCTGCTGGCCGGCGCCTGGAAGTTCGCCGGCGGCGCGGAAGCCGCCCGCAGGGCGCCGGCGGTGGCGGATCTCGCCAATACCAAGGCGCTGGGCAGCATTCTCTATACCGATTACGTCTATGTGTTCCAGGCCGCCGGCCTGATCCTGCTGGTCGCCATGATCGGTGCCATTCTGCTTACCCATCGTCAGCGACCGGGTGTGCGCAAGCAGAACGTCGTCCGCCAGAACGCGCGGCAGCCGGAAGACGCGATCGAACTGGTCAAGGTCCAGCCGGGCCAGGGCGTCGAGTAAGGGGGCGAAGCATGACCATCGGACTGAGCCATTACCTGACCGTCGCCGCGATGCTGTTCGTGCTCGGCGTGATCGGCATCTTCGTCAACCGCAAGAACGTCATCATCATTCTGATGTCGGTCGAGCTGATCCTGCTCGCCGTCAACATCAACCTGGTGGCCTTCTCCAGCTATCTCCACGACATGGTGGGCCAGGTGTTCGCCATGTTCGTGCTGACGGTGGCCGCCGGCGAGGCGGCGATCGGTCTGGCCATTCTCGTCGTCTACTTCCGCAACCGCGGCTCCATCGCGGTTGAGGACATCAACATCATGAAGGGCTGAGCGGGATGTATCAGGCGCTTGTATTCCTGCCGCTGCTGGCCTCGATCATCGCGGGCCTGGGCGGGCGCGTCATCGGTCTGCGACCCTCGCAGATCGTCACCACCGGCGCGGTGTTCATCTCCTGCGCGCTGTCATGGCTGGCCTTCGTCGACGTCGCCCTGGGTGACGGGGCGACCACTGTCACCGTGCTGCACTGGATCAGCTCGGGCGACCTGACGCTGGACTGGTCGCTGCGTATCGACACGCTGACCGCCGTCATGCTGGTGGTGGTGACGTCGGTTTCCGCGCTGGTGCACCTCTATTCCTGGGGCTACATGAGCGAGGATCCGCACCAGCCGCGCTTCTTCGCCTATCTGTCTCTGTTCACCTTCGCCATGCTGATGCTGGTGACCGCCGACAACCTGGTGCAGATGTTCTTCGGCTGGGAGGGCGTCGGTCTGGCGTCCTATCTGCTGATCGGCTTCTGGTACCAGAAGCCGTCGGCCAACGCCGCCGCCATGAAGGCGTTCGTCGTCAACCGGGTCGGCGACTTCGGATTCAGCCTCGGCATCTTCGCCTGCTTCCTGGTGTTCAACTCGGTGGGCTTCAACGAGATTTTCGCCGCCGCACCCGATGCCGCCGGCAAGACCTTCGAGTTTCTGGGCTATCAGGTCGACATCATGACCACGATCTGCCTGCTGCTGTTCATCGGCGCGATGGGCAAGTCAGCCCAGCTCGGCCTGCACACCTGGCTGCCGGACGCGATGGAGGGCCCGACACCGGTCTCGGCGCTGATCCACGCCGCCACCATGGTGACCGCCGGCGTGTTCATGGTCGCCCGGCTGTCGCCGCTGTTCGAGCTGGCGCCGTTCGCCCTGCACGTCGTCACCGTCGTCGGTGCGCTGACCGCTTTCTTCGCGGCGACGGTGGGCACCACCCAGAACGACATCAAGCGGGTGATCGCCTACTCGACATGCTCGCAGCTGGGCTTCATGTTCTTCGCGCTGGGCGTCGGCGCCTATGGCGCGGCGATGTTCCACCTGTTCACGCACGCCTTCTTCAAGGCGCTGCTGTTCCTGGGTGCCGGCTCGGTGATCCACGCCATGCACCACGAGCAGGACATGCGCTACTACGGCAACCTGCGCAAGGCGATCCCCTTCACCTGGGCGATGATGCTGATCGGCACCCTGGCGCTGACCGGCTTCCCCTACACCGCGGGCTACTTCTCCAAGGATACCATCCTGGAGGCGGCCTACGGCGCGGGCGGTCAGACCGGCATGTTCGCCTTCTGGATGGGCATTGTCGCCGCCACCATGACCAGTTTCTATTCCTGGCGACTGGCCTTCCTCACCTTCGAGGGCAAGCCGCGCTGGTCGGGCTCGGAGCACATCCAGCACGCGGCGCATGGCCACGGTCACGGCGACCACGGGACGGCCGCGCACGGTCATGACGACCATCACGCCCACGGCCATGGCAGCCACGACGACGGCACGGCGGGCTATCACCCGCACGAAAGCCCGATCGTGATGCTGATCCCGCTTGCCGTGCTGGCGGTGGGCGCGCTGGCGGCGGGCTTCGCGTTCAAGGAATATTTCGTCGGCCACCACTACGAGGAGTTCTGGAAGGGCGCGCTCAGCGTCTCGGGCGAGAACATCCTGCACAAGATTCACGAGCCGGGCGTGCTGCCAGCCTGGGTGCCGTGGGCGCCGACCGTGGCGATGGTGATCGGCTTCCTGCTGGCGGTGAACAGCTATCTCGTCAACACCCAGGTGCCGGCGATGTTCACCCGTACGTTCAAGGGGCTGTACCAGTTCCTGTACAACAAGTGGTACTTCGACGAGCTGTATGACCTGCTGTTCGTCAAGCCGTCGATGTGGCTTGGCCGCCTGCTCTGGAAAGGCGGGGACGGGCGGATCATCGACGGGTTTGGTCCCGATGGCGTGTCAGCGGCGGTGGGCGCGGTTGCCCGTCAGTCCCGCCGGCTGCAGACCGGGTACCTCTATACCTATGCCTTTGCCATGCTGATCGGCGTCGCGGCGGCGGTCTCCTGGTTCCTGCCCAAGCTGTTCGCGGAGTAAGCGCTCGTGTCGGCCGGATTTCCCATTCTGACTACCATGATGCTGCTGCCGCTGCTTGGCGCGGCGTGGATCCTGCTCGCACCTGGCGGCGATGCCGCCGCCCGGGCGCGCAATGCCCGCATGACGGCGCTGATCGCCACCGTGCTGGTATTCGCGCTGTCGGTGCAGCTGTGGCTGGGCTTCGACACCTCGACGGCGGACTTCCAGTTCGTCGAGAAGGTCAACCTGTTCGGACCCTACTTCACCTATCATCTGGGCATCGACGGCATTTCGCTGCTGCTGGTGGTGCTGTCGGCGTTCCTGATGCCGATCTGCATTCTCGCCAGCTGGGAGGCGATCGAGAAGCGGGTGACCGAATACATGGTTGCCTTCCTGCTGATGGAAACGCTGATGATCGGCGTGTTCACCAGCCTCGACCTGTTCCTGTTCTACATCTTCTTCGAAGGCGGCCTCATTCCGATGTATCTGATCATCGGTGTGTGGGGCGGCAAGCGGCGCATCTACGCCAGCTTCAAGTTCTTCCTCTACACCCTGCTGGGCTCGGTGCTGATGCTGCTGGCCATGCTCTACATGGTGGCGCAAGCTGGTACGACCGAGATTCCGGCGCTGATGGAAGCGGGCTTCGATCCGGCGATCCAGACCTGGCTGTGGCTGGCCTTCTTCGCCTCGTTCGCGGTCAAGATGCCGATGTGGCCAGTGCACACCTGGCTGCCGGACGCGCACGTCGAGGCGCCGACGGCCGGTTCGGTCATCCTGGCCGGCGTGATGCTGAAGATGGGCGGCTACGGCTTTCTGCGCTTCTCGCTGCCGATGTTCCCGGAAGCCAGTCATGAGCTGGTCTGGATCATGTACGGCCTGTCCATGGTGGCGGTGGTCTACACCTCGCTGGTCGCCCTGGTGCAGGAGGACATGAAGAAGCTGATCGCTTATTCGTCCGTCGCGCACATGGCGTTCGTCACCATCGGCCTGTTCACGTTCAATACCCAGGGTGTCGAGGGCGCGATCTTCCAGATGCTCTCGCACGGCGTGGTCTCGGGCGCGCTGTTCCTGTGCGTTGGCGTGATCTACGATCGCGAACACACCCGCGATATCGCGGCTTACGGGGGTCTGGTCGAGCGGATGCCGAAGTACGCGCTGGTGTTCATGATCTTCACCATGGCCTCGGTCGGCCTGCCGGGCACTGCCGGCTTCGTCGGCGAGTTCCTGGTGCTGGTGGGCGCCTACAAGGCCAATAGCTGGGTGGCTCTGGTAGCCGCCACCGGCGTTATCCTCGGCGCGGCCTACATGCTCTACCTGTATCGCCGGGTGGTGTTCGGCGCGCTGACCAAGGAGAACCTCAAGGGCATCCTCGATCTCAGCCCGCGCGAGGTCGCCATCTTCGCGCCGCTGGTGGCGGTGGTGTTCTGGATGGGCGTCTACCCGGCGTCTTTCCTCGAACCGTTGCATGCGCCGGTGGAGAAGCTGCTGGTCCAGACGGCCGTCAACACGTCGCCCGCCGCCGTGGCGACGCCAACGGCTACTGCGGCTCCCGAGCCTGTGACCGCTGCTGAACCCGCGCCTGCCGAGGCCGCCACCACCGCGCCGGCATCTGCCGAGACTGTACCGGCCGCCGTTCCGGCCGCGCCGACGGAGTAACCCGCATGAACCTCGCCGCCAGTCTTTCTATCGCAGCGCCGGAACTGCTGCTTGCCATCGGCGCACTCGCCCTGCTGATGCTGGGCGTGTTCAACGGCGACAAGGCGTTGAAGCCGCTGACCTGGGCCAGCGTCGCCCTGTTCGCCGCTGCCATCGTCATGGTGCTCGGTGGTGGTGCCGAGCGGGTGACCGCGTTCAATGGCCTGTTCGTGGTGGACAGCTTTGCGGTCTTCCTCAAGGTGGTGGTGCTGGTGGGCGCCGCGACAGCGGCCGTCGTTGCCGTGCCCTATCTCGAAGCCGCCGGCATCGGCCGCTTCGAGTACCCCATTCTGCTGCTGCTGGCGACGCTCGGCATGCTGATGATGCTGTCGGCCAACGACCTGCTGTCGCTTTATCTCGGCCTCGAACTGCAGTCGCTGGCGCTGTATGTGCTGGCGGCCTACCAGCGGGATTCCCAGCGGTCGACCGAGGCCGGCCTGAAGTATTTCGTGCTCGGCGCCCTGTCGTCGGGCCTGCTGCTCTATGGTGTGTCGCTGGTCTACGGCTTCACCGGCACCACCAATTTCGAAGGCCTGTCGCAGGTGCTGACAGCGGCCGCCGGCGAGGGTCTGTCGGTCGGGCCGCTGTTCGGCCTGGTGTTCATTCTCGCCGGTCTCGCCTTCAAGGTGTCGGCGGTGCCGTTCCACATGTGGACGCCGGACGTTTACGAAGGCTCGCCGACTCCGGTGACCGCCTTCTTCGCCACCGCGCCCAAGGTCGCGGCGATGGGCCTGTTCCTGCGGGTCATGCTGGAGGCCTTTCCGGCCGCCATCGACCAGTGGCGCCAGGTCATTATCTTCATCGCCATTCTGTCGATGGCGCTGGGTGCGGTCGCCGCCATCGTGCAGACCAACATCAAGCGCCTGCTGGCCTATTCGTCGATCGGCCATGTCGGCTATGCGCTGGTCGGTCTCGCCGCCGGCTCGGAAGCCGGCGTGCGCGGCGTGCTGGTCTACATGGCGATCTATGTCGCCATGACCATCGGTTCCTTCCTGTGCGTGCTGGCGATGCGCCGCGATGGTCAGCAGGTGGAGTCGATCGACGAGCTGGCCGGTCTGGCGCAGACCCAGCCGAAGCTGGCGCTGTGCTTCGCCACGTTGATGTTCAGCCTGGCCGGCATCCCGATGCTGGCCGGCTTCTTCGGCAAGCTCTACATCTTCATGGCGGCCATCGAGGCGCAGCTTTACGCGCTGTCGATCATCGGCGTGCTGGCGAGCGTGGTGTCGGCGTACTATTACCTGCGGGTGGTCAAGATCATGTATTTCGATGAGCCCAAGGGCGCGTTCGAGCCGTATGGCAACGTCACCACCAACGCCGTGCTGGGCGCTTCCGCCATTCTCTGCTCGCCGGTGAGTTTTGCCTACATCGCGCCGTTGCTGGCGGCGGCCGGTGTCGCGGCGAAGGCCCTGATCGGCTGAAGATCGTCGGTTCCTCTTCATCCCGACCCCTGACAAGGGACGCGTGGGGCGGGGGCGCCGCCGCCCCGTCACGGGAGGCTGCGTGAGCGCGACCATTCACCATTACGACGAGCTGGGCTCGACCAATGACGAGGCCATGCGGCTGGCCCGCGAGGGCGCGGCCGACGGCACCTGGGTGCTGGCAGATCGCCAGACCGCCGGGCGCGGCCGGCGCGGCCGGGCGTGGGAGAGCAAGGGCGGCAACCTGTTCACCACTGCTATCGTCCGCCCGTGGCCGGGCGAGGGCGCCTTGTCCCAATTGTCCTTCCTGGTGGCGCTGGCCCTGCATGAGGCGACCACACACTGGGTGGCGCGCGACCGGCTGGCGCTGAAATGGCCCAATGACGTGCTGCTGGATGGCGCCAAGCTGTCGGGCGTGCTGCTGGAGTCCGCCAGCCATGGCAACGGTGGCGATCGCTGGCTGGTGGTCGGCATCGGCGTCAACCTCGCTGATCATCCCGAGGGTCTGGAGCGCCCGGCGATGTCGCTGGCGGGCGCAGGGGTGACGCCGCCGACGCCCCGTGATTTCCTGGAAAAGCTGATCGAGGCCTTCGGTGTCTGGCGGGAACGCTGGCGGCTGGGCGGCTTCGCGCCGATCCGTACCGCCTGGCTGGCGCGCGCGGCGGGGCTTGGACAGCGCATCGCCGTGCGGTTGCCGGACAGCACGCTGGAGGGCCAGTTTCTCGATGTCGCGGAGGATGGCGCCCTGCTGCTCAGGCTTGACTCGGGCGCGATTGAGCCCATTCATGCCGGCGACATTTTCGGGATCTGAGCCTCATGCTGCTGGCCATTGACGTTGGAAACACCAACACCGTGTTCGCCGTGATCGAGGGGAACGCGATTCTCCATCGCTGGCGCATCTCGACCCAGAGCCATCGCACCGCCGATGAATACATGGTGTGGCTGAACCAGCTGATGGCGATCGATGGCTATGACCGTAACGCCATCAAGGGCGCGATCATCGCCACCGTGGTGCCGCCGACGCTGTTCAACCTGCGCCTGCTGTGCCGCCGCTATTTCGATCTGGAGGCGGTTGTCGTCACCAAGGATCTCGATCTGGGCATCGGCATCGACCTGCCCAACCCGCAGGAAGTGGGTGCCGATCGTCTGGTCAACGCCGTCGCGGCGCACGCTGAATATTCCGGTGACCTGATCATCATCGATTTCGGCACCGCCACCACTTTCGATGTGGTGTCCGGTGACGGCGTCTATCGTGGCGGCGTCATCGCGCCCGGCATCAACCTGTCGGTGGACGCGCTGGTGATGGCCTCGGCCAAGCTGCCCAAGATCGCCGTCGAGCCACCGCCGACAGGCCGTGCCGTCGGACGTTCGACCGTCGAGGCGATGCAGTCCGGCGTGTTCTGGGGCTATGTCGGCCTGATCGAGGGCCTGGTCTCCCGCATCCGTGCCGAACGCGGTACGCCGATGCGGGTGATCGCGACGGGCGGCCTTGGCGTGCTGTTCGAGCGCCATACCCGGGCCATCGAGATCGTCGACGTCGACCTGACCGTGAAGGGCCTGGCCCTGATTTTTGAGCGCAATCGCAAGGAAGCAGCGTGACCCCAGCCGATGAACTGATTTTCCTGGCCCTTGGCGGGTCGGGCGAGATTGGCATGAACGTCAATCTCTATGGCTGCCAGGGCAAATGGGTGATGGTCGATCTCGGCATGACCTTCGCGGACCCCGGTACGCCCGGCGTCGAGCTGGTGCTGCCGGACCTCGATTTCATCGAAAAACGCGCGAAAAACCTGCTTGGCATCGTGCTGACTCACGGGCACGAGGACCATATCGGCGCCATTCCCTATCTGGCGGCCGAACTCAAGGTGCCGCTCTACGCGACGCCGTTCACCGCCGGCCTGATCCGTCACAAGCTGATCGAGGAAGGGCTGGAGAAGGAGGTCAAGCTCAAGGTCATCCCCATGGGTGGCACGTTCCAGCTTGGCCCGTTCGGCTTCACCTATGTGGCGCTGGCGCACTCGATCCCCGAGGGCAACGCGGTGGTGATCGACACCCCGTATGGCCGGATTTTCCACACCGGCGACTGGAAGCTGGACGACGAGCCGATTCTCGGCCGGCCGTCCACCGCCGAGGAACTGACCAAGTTCGGTGACGACGGCATCCTGGCGCTGGTGGGTGATTCCACCAATGTCTTCAACAGGCGGGAATCCGGTTCCGAGGGCGGGGTGCGGGATTCACTGCTGAAACTCGCGCAGGGTCGCAAGGGGCGGATTCTCGTTTCCACCTTCGCCTCCAACGCCGCCCGGCTGGATACGCTGGGCAAGGTCGCGGTGGCAACGGGGCGCCACCTGTGCATTGCCGGCCGGTCGCTGGAGCGGATCGTGCGGGTGGCCAAGGAGACCGGATACCTCAAGGACTTCCCGCCGCTGGTCGACCTGGAGGACGCCGAGCGCCTGCCGCCGCAGAGTGTGCTGATCGTGGCCACGGGCTGCCAGGGCGAGCCGCAGGCGGCGCTCTCGCGCATCGCCCGTGGCGAGCACAGCCATATCAGGCTGGGGCGCGGCGACCTCGCCATCCTGTCGTCAAAGAACATTCCCGGCAACGAACTGGGGATCGGTCAGGTCATCAACCAGCTCACCGCCCGCGAGGTGACGGTGATCACCGAGAAGGACGCCCACGTCCATGTCTCGGGACACCCCGGCCAGCCGGAGCTCAAGGCGATGTACGGCTGGATTCGCCCGAAATACGCGGTGCCGGTGCATGGCGAGCTGCGCCACATGGCGGCGCACGCGGCGTTCGCCCGGCGCTGTGGCGTGGAGAAGGCGATCGTCCAGACCAATGGCGACGTGGTGCGGCTGGCGCCCGGTGAGCCGGCGATCATCGGCAAGGAGACGGTCGGCCGCCAGGTGCTGGATGGCGACGTGATCGTGCCCGCCGATGGCACCACGGTGGTGCAGCGTCGCCGGCTGGCCCACAACGGCTATCTGTCGGCCACCCTGGTACTTGGCAGGGGTGGAAAACTGATGCACGAACCCCACATTGTCGTTCATGGCGTGCCGGTCGAGAACGAGCTGGACAAATTCAGGCGGGATTGCGCCAGGGTTGTCCATCAGACGCTCGACAAGGTGGGTGTGAAGGACCAGGAGCGGCTGGCGGAACAGATCCGCATTGCCATCCGCCGCCTGGCCCGCGACTACACGGCCAAGCGTCCTGTTGCTGAAGTTCATATTCTGTCGGTCTGATTTTAGGGTGATGACAATGATTGGTGTCTTGAATCATGTGGCGATCGTGGTGCCGGACCTGGCGGCGGGGGCTGCTGTTTACCGCGATACACTGGGCGCGCGGGTCAGCGAGGCCGTCGACCTGCCGGACCACGGCGTGACCACCGTGTTCGTCGAGCTGCCCAACACCAAGATCGAGCTGCTGCATCCGCTGGGCGAGGGCTCGCCGATCGCCAACTTTCTCAAGAACAATCCGGCCGGTGGTATCCACCACCTGTGCTACGAGGTCGCGGACATCAACGCCTCGGTGGCCAAGCTGAAGGCGGAGGGCTTTCGCATCACCGGCTCGGGCGAGCCGAAGATCGGCGCCCATGGCAAGCCGGTGGTGTTTCTGCATCCCAAGGAATTCCTGGGCACGCTGATCGAGCTGGAGCAGGCTTGAGCCATGTCCGTCGCCATGGGCATCGCCATCTATTTCATCATCTGGTTCGTGGTGCTGTTCGCCGTTCTGCCCTGGGGCGTGCAGACCGCCGCCGAGGCGGGTGAGGATGCGGTGGATGGCCAGGCGACCAGTGCCCCGGTGCGGCCTCTGCTGCTGAGGAAGGCACTGTGGACGACGATGATCGCCACCGTGTTCTTTTTGCTGTTTCTCGCCAATCATCACTATCAGTGGATTGGCCTTTACGATGTCGCCGGCCCGTTTCGCGAGTTGAAACCGGCCGACTGACGCCGCCGTCGTTACTCGCCGCGCTTCCGGTTCCGCGCCCGGTACTTTCGCGCCCCGGGCCGGTGGCCGGTGCCGGTTGAGTCTGAACGTTCAGTATCGGTTCAGGTCGGCCATGCTTCAGTAAAGTGCATTTGCTTCGGCGGTGCCGCTGTGGCCGGCGCTGAAAGCATGAAGGGGCCCGAACAATGTTCGAACCCCTTCATGTCGTGACGAGTCTTGAATAGCGTGCCGATTTTTCGGCTTGTTCCCTGAACCTTGGCCACCTGTCGTGTCCCAAGCAGGAGTGACGCTACTCAACGCTCCGTTCATTGTCATCGGTCTAGCATGGCTGCCATGCACTGACTCGATACGAAAGTCCCCGGCTGTGACCTCACTGCAACAAATCACTCTCGCATACGTGGTGTTGATCGCCATGCCCGCGCGCGCAGGTGAGGTGAATTGCGCCGATGTGGTTCATCGGCCGGCCGGCGACGTCGCCGCGTCCGCGCCTGCCGGCGTGGCGCCGGCGACTCTCGACGGCGAGACGACGGTGGACGTCTCGAAAATCGACATCCCGCTGGTGGCTGATCTGTTGAAGGGGCGTACCGCCGGCGGCCGGCCGCTGGTGGGGGAGGCGCGGCTGGGCACCGTCACCACGGATGGCCAGACCACCACCATCCAGGGCGCCGCGATCAATGGCGGCAAGCCGCTGGTGATCGCGCCGGACTGCCGGCCGAAGCGGCCTGTCGTCGAGCGTCCGGCGATCCGCCAGCCCCGCTGAGGGTTGCCCGAGGCCGCGCCGGCACGGGATCGAGCCGGCGGGCGCTGACGCGCCGGAGATTGCGCCGGCCGCGTGCGCCGGGTAAGACCGTCGCTCCCATATCGTCTGACCGGCAACAGGTTCCCATGCGCCTCTCTCGTTATTTCCTCCCCGTCCTCAAGGAAGACCCCTCCGAGGCGCAGATCGTCTCGCACAAGCTGATGCTGCGCGCCGGCATGATCCGCCAGCAGGCCGCCGGCATCTACGCCTGGCTGCCGCTGGGCCTGAAGGTGCTGCGCAACATCGAGCGCATCGTGCGGGAGGAGCAGAACCGCGCCGGCGCCATCGAGGTGCTGATGCCGACCATCCAGTCGGCTGACCTGTGGCGGGAGTCCGGCCGTTATGACGCCTACGGGCCGGAGATGCTGCGCTTCCTCGACCGCCATGAGCGCGAAATGCTCTATGGCCCGACCAACGAGGAAATGATCACCGCGATCTTCCGCGACAATGTCCGCAGTTACCGCGACCTGCCGAAGAACCTGTACCATATCCAGTGGAAGTTCCGCGACGAGACCCGCCCGCGCTTCGGCGTGATGCGCGGCCGCGAGTTCCTGATGAAGGACGCCTACAGCTTCGACCTTGATGCCGAGGCGGCCAAGAAGAGCTATGACGCCATGTTCGTCGCCTACCTGCGCACCTTTGCCCGCCTGGGCATGGTGGCGGTGCCGGTGCGGGCGCCCACCGGACCGATCGGCGGCAACCTCAGCCACGAGTTCCATATTCTCGCCGACACCGGTGAGAGCGAGGTGTTCTACGACGCCGCGCTGGAACAGATCGGCCTGGCCGAGCTGGAGGCGGCGACGCCGGGATCGGCGGTGGTCGACCGGCTGCAGTCGATCTACGCCATGGAGCAGGAGGAGCACGAGAAGGTGACCGATTGCCCGGTGCCGGCGGACCAGCTGCGCAAGCGCCGCGGCATCGAGGTCGGCCACATCTTCTATTTCGGCACCAAATATACCCAGGCCATGGGCTGCACGGTGCAGGGGCCGGACGGCCAGGTGCTGTATCCCGAGATGGGCTCCTACGGCATCGGCGTGTCGCGTCTGGTGGGCGGCATCATCGAGGCCAGCCACGACGCCAGCGGCATCATCTGGCCGGATGCGGTGGCGCCGTTCCAGGTCGGCCTGATCAACCTGCGGGTCGACGACGCCAAGTGCGCGGATGCCGCTGACGAGCTGTTCGCCCGCCTCAACCTCGCCGGCATCGACACGCTGTACGATGACCGCGACGAGCGTGGCGGCGCCAAGTTCGCCACCATGGACCTGATCGGCGTACCGACCCACGTCACCATCGGTCCCAAGGGGCTGGACAAGGGTGTGGTCGAGGTCAAGGACCGCAAGACCGGTGCCAAGGAAGAAATGAGCGTCGAGGCGCTGATGAACAAGCTGACGGCGCGCCGGGCGTGACGGGTCCGGCCGGACGACCAGCGACGGGGAGGGGCGGCGCATGATCTCGGCCTATGAGCGGATGATCGCCGCCCGTTACCTGCGACCGATCAAGGGTGAGCGCTTCATCTTCATCGTTTCGGTGATCTCGCTGATCGGCATCGCCATCGGTGTCGCCGCGCTGATCTCGGTGATGAGCGTGATGAACGGCTTCCGGGCCGAACTGCTGGATCGCATCCTCGGCGTCAACGGTCATGCGCTCGTGCAGGGCTATGATGGCCGGCTGTCGGACTGGGAGGCGCTGCGCCGGAAGGTCGAGGCCGTGCCCAATGTCGCGCGGGTGACGCCGCTGATCCAGCAGCAGCTGATGGCGACCAAGCGCAACCTCGCCGCCGGCGTCATCGTGCGTGGCGTTGTTCCCGAGGATGTCTCGCCCACCAGCATCGTCGGCCAGAACGTGGTCGAGGGCTCGATGGCGGCGTTCAAGGATGGCGAGCCGGTGATCGCGCTTGGCTCCAAGCTGGCGGCGCAATTGCTGGCGCGGGTTGGTGACACCGTGTCGCTGATCTCGCCCGATGGGCAGGTGACGCCGTTTGGGGTGACGCCGCGCATCGCCGCCTACCGGGTGGTCGCCGTCTTCGAGGTCGGCATTTACGACTATGACAACGCCTTCGTGCTGATGCCGATGCAGACCGCCCAGGGCTATTTCCGCATGGGCGACGATGTTGGCGGGCTTGAGATCATGCTCCAGCGGCCTGATCGGGTGGATGAGGTGGTGAAGGCGCTGCCGCCCGTTGTCGGTGACGCTGGCGTCATTGTCGACTGGCGGTCGCTCAACCGCTCGCTGTTCGAGGCGCTGGAGGTCGAGCGGGTGGTGATGTTCTGGATTCTCTCCATCATCATCGTCGTCGCCGCCTTCAATATCGTGGCCAGCCTGATCATGCTGGTGCGGGCCAAGACCCGCGATATCGCCATCCTGCGCACCATGGGGGCCACGCGCGCGGCGGTGATGCGGGTGTTCATTCTCGCCGGCACGCTGATCGGCACCGCCGGCACCATTGCCGGGCTGGGACTGGGCTTCCTGCTGCTCGCCTTCCGCCAGGAAATTGTCTCGGGCGTCAGCCGGCTGTTCGGCATCGCCATCTGGAACCCGGAAATCCGCTTCCTGTCGGAAATGCCCTCCAGGACCGATCCGGTCGAGGTGGCGATCACGGTGGGGCTGGCGTTCGTGCTGACCATCATCGCCACCCTCTATCCGTCGTGGAAGGCGGCCAACACCGACCCGGTGCAGGTGCTGCGCTATGAGTAGGCCCGTGCTTGAGGTGCGTCATCTCTCCCGCCGCTTCGAACAGGGCGGGCAGGTCATCCATGTGCTGCGTGACGTCAACCTGACCGTCAACGCCGGCGAGGTGGTGGCGCTGCTCGGCGTGTCCGGCGCCGGCAAGTCAACGTTGTTGCAGGCGGTCGGCCTGCTGGAAGGCGGCTTCGAGGGTGAGATCGGCATCGCCGGCGAAGCCTGTGCCAAGCTGTCCAATGGCGAACGTACCCGGGTGCGGCGGGAGAAGCTGGGTTTCGTCTACCAGTTTCATCACCTGCTGCCCGACTTCACGGCGCTGGAGAACGTGGTGATGCCGCAGCTGGTGGCCGGCAAGCCCCGGGGGGCGGCCGAGCGCCGGGCCGGCGAGTTGCTGGCCGAACTGGGGCTGGGGGCGCGTCTTGAGCATCGGCCATCGCAGCTGTCGGGGGGCGAGCAGCAGCGGGTGGCGGTGGCGCGCGCGCTCGCCAATCAGCCGGTGCTGGTGCTGGCGGACGAACCCACCGGCAATCTCGACGAGGCGACCGCGCGCATCGTCCTTGATGCGTTCCTGCGCTTGGTGCGGGAAACCGGGGCGGCGGCGCTGGTCGCCACCCACAACCGAGATCTCGCCCGCGCCATGGACCGGGTGGTGTTGCTGCATAACGGGGTGCTGGAGCCCGTCACGTTTGAGGAGAAGGCTTGATGAAGCGCCTTGTCGCCAGTGTCACGCTGCTTGCCGTTGCCGCTACCGCGATGCCGGCCGTTGCAGGGCCACACGATGGCTGGAAGACCACGGCCGATGTCGGGCGGGCCGGTCTGGTGGCGGCGGCGCTGCTGATGGCGGCCACCAACGAGGATTGGGAGGGTGTCGGCGAGCTGGCGCTGAGCGAGGGCGTGACGGCGGGCGCCACCTGGGGGCTCAAGCATGCGATCTCGGCCGAGCGCCCCAACGGCGCCAATGACGAGAGCTTCCCGTCCGGCCACGCGTCGATTTCCTTTTCCGCGGCCGCTTTCGTGCACCAGCGCTACGGCTGGCAATGGGGCCTGCCGGCTTATGCCGTGGCCGGCGTGGTCGGCTGGGCGCGGGTGGAGAGCAAACACCATCACTGGTACGACGTGGCCGCCGGCGCGGCGCTGGGCACGGCGACGTCGTTCCTGCTGTCGTCGCGCTATGACGATCAGGTGCGGCTCTTCCCATGGTCGGACGGCAAGGGCGGCGGTGTCGCCATGAACGTCAGGTTCTGACCGGCCGGGACAATTGTTTGCCGCGATGGCGTGTTTGAAGCCTTGACCGGCCGGCGCGCGATGTATATCAAGCCCGCACTTCCGGCCGTGACCCCTTCGTCTAGCGGTTAGGACACTACCCTTTCACGGTAGTAACACGGGTTCGATTCCCGTAGGGGTCGCCACCGCCGCTTGAGCGGCGCGGACATTCAAGCTCATGCGCGTTGACCTTTTCGACTTCGATCTGCCCGAGGATCGTATTGCCTTGCGGCCGGCGAACCCGCGCGATTCGGCGCGTCTGCTGGTGGTCGATCCGGCGGCGCCGGCGAACCAGCAGCTCGGCGACGGCCATATCCCGGATCTGCTGAAGCATCTGCGGGCCGGCGACGTCATGGTGTTCAACGACACCCGCGTGATTCCCGCCCAGCTGTTCGGCCGGCGCGGCGAGGCGCGCGTCGGCGTCACCCTGCACAAGCGGGTGACGGCGGACAGCTGGTGGGCGTTCATCAGGAACTCCAAGCGGTTGAAAACGGATGACCGGATCGGCTTCGCCGGCGACCTGTCAGCGCGGGTGGTGGAGAAGCTGCCCGACGGTCAGGTGCTGCTGCGTTTCGCGATTGCCGGCGGCGGCGACCTGATGGCGGCGCTGGCGGTGGCTGGCGTCATGCCGCTGCCGCCCTATATCGCCGCCCGCCGGCCGGCCGATGATCGCGACCAGGCCGACTACCAGACCGTCTATGGCCGCACCGAGGGCTCGGTGGCCGCGCCCACCGCCGGGCTGCATTTCACCGACCGGCTGCTTGCCGACATCGACGCGCTGGGCGTCGAGCGGCTGCATGTGACGCTGCATGTTGGCGCCGGCACCTTTCTGCCGGTCAAGGCCGAGGATACCGACGCCCATGTCATGCACGCCGAGTGGGGCACGGTGACGCCGGCGGTGGCGGCGCGGATCAATGCCGCCCACGCGCGCGGCGGCCGGGTGCTGTGCGTCGGCACCACCTCGCTGCGGCTGGTGGAAAGCGCCGCGGCGCCCGACGGCGAGGTGCGGCCGTTCACCGGCGAGACGGCGATTTTCATCACGCCGGGGTACCGCTTCCGGGTCGCCGACATGCTGATGACCAACTTCCACCTGCCGCGCTCGACCCTGTTCATGCTGGTATCGGCGTTCGCCGGGCTGGACGTCATGCGGGCGGCCTACGCGCACGCCATCGCGACCGGCTACCGCTTCTACAGCTACGGTGACGCCAGCCTGCTCCATCGCGCCGGCTGAAACCCTGGCGTCTCAGGCCGCGCGAACGGCCTGGAAGAACGCCTGCACCTCGCCGCGCAGCTGGACCGAGACGGCTTCCATGCTGCCCACCGCCGTCACCAGACCGTTGGCGATGCTGCCGGCGGTATCCGCCGACAGTCGTACGCCGCTGATGTTGCTCGATACTTCCGTGGTGCCGGCGGCAACCTGCTGGACGCTGTAGGAAATCTCGCGGGTCGCCGACGACTGTTCGTCGATTGCCGAGGCGATGGTGGCGGCCGAGCGGTTGACGTCGTTGACGATGCGGCCGACCTCGTGGACCGCCACCACGGCGTTCCCCGTCGCGTCCTGCATCGACTTGATGTGCTCGGCGATCTCGCTGGTGGCGCGCTCGGTCTGGGCGGCCAGGCTCTTCACTTCCGAGGCGACGACGGCGAAGCCCTTGCCGGCCTCGCCGGCACGGGCCGCCTCGATGGTGGCGTTAAGCGCCAGCAGCTTGGTCTGGCTGGCGATGCTGTTGATCAGGCTGACCACGCTGCCGATGCTCTCGGCGGCCGAGGACAGGCCCTGGATCATCGTTTCCGCCCGGCCGGCGCTGCCGACGGCGGCGGTGGTCATGTCGGAAGTGACGCCGACCTGACGGGCGATCTCGGCGACGCTGGCGGTCAGTTCCTCGGCGGTGGCGGCGACGGTGCGGACATTGACCGCCGCCTGTTCGGACGCCGCCGCCACGGCGGTGGCCTGGCGCAGCATCTGGTCGCTGTTCTGGTTCAGCATGCCGGCGTTGCTGCCGAGTGTGTCGCCAGCCTCGGCAAGGGTGGCCAGCACCTCGCTCATGGTGGCGTTGAAGCCAGCGACCGCGGCCTCCATGGCGTGCTGGCGCTGCTGACGCTCCTCCAGCATGGCTTCCTGATAGACCGAGATGGCGATGCTCATGTCGAGCATGACGGCGGAGACGATGGCCTGACTCAGGGGCGTGGCGGTGTCGGCCCCCTGACCGTCGATGGCCCCGGTGGCCAGTGCCAGCAGGCGACCCAGGACGTAATTATAGCCACTGATGTACCAGTGCGGCTCAAGGCCGATGCGATTGTGGGCCAGACCGATGGTGCGCACGCCGTGGAAATAGGCGGAGTCGAAGCGACCCGAGAACAGTCGCTCCCAATGGGCTTCCTGCGCCCCCTTCAGGCGCCGCTCGTTCCGGCCGATCAGGGCGGCGAGCTGCGGTATGCTGCTCATGTGGGCATAGAAGCCATCCAGGATATCCGGCAGATTGTGACGAACCGTCGGCCAGAAGGCCCGCAGGCGTTCGCCGCTGGCGGCGTCGAGGCCGCATAGTCGCAGATGTTCGTTCCACGTGCTGGTGGTGTCCGGCATGGTTCCCCCCATTGCCCGAATTGCAGCCGACAACCATTACGCAACATGATTCACGGGGGCGGAGACGAGTTCTCCGACCGTCTTCTCATTCAATAAGACTATGAGAATGGTTAATTCTACGTATAGTGGATTATATATTTTGCAGCGACTCGTTATTTTTCGGGCTGGGGGCAAGGCGCGACGACCCGACCGACTCAGGATCGGTCGCCCGGCCGGCCCCGCGTGCTTCCCTCGCGCGCGAACAGGCGATATGAGGCCGCCATGCCCGAACCTGATTCACGCCCCCGTTTCGCCTTCGCCATCCAGGCCACCGATGGCCGCGCCCGCACCGGCGTCATCCACATGCAGCGTGGCGATATCCGCACGCCGGCGTTCATGCCGGTGGGGACCGCCGCCACCGTCAAGGCGATGCGCACCGAGGAGGTCGCGGCGAGCGGCGCCGACATCATTCTTGGCAACACCTATCACCTGATGCTGCGCCCGACGGCGGAACGGGTGGCGGCGCTCGGCGGCCTGCACCGGTTCATGAACTGGTCGAAGCCGATCCTGACCGACAGCGGCGGCTACCAGGTGATGTCGCTGTCGGCGCTGCGCAAGATGAGCGAGCAGGGGGTGGAATTTTCCTCGCACCTGGATGGCTCGCGGCACCTGCTGACGCCGGAGCGCTCGATGGAGATCCAGCGGCTGCTGGGTTCCGACATTGTGATGGCCTTCGACGAATGCACGCCGCACCCGGCGACCCACGAACAGGCGGCGCAGTCGATGGCGCTGTCGATGCGCTGGGCGCGCCGCTCACGCGACGGCTTCGACAGCGGTGAAGCGCATGCCAGCCGCGCGGCGCTGTTCGGCATTCAGCAGGGCGGGCTGTACCAGGATCTTCGCGGCGAATCGGCGGCGGCGCTCACCGACATCGGTTTCGATGGCTATGCCATCGGCGGCCTGGCGGTGGGCGAGGGGCAGGCGGCGATGTTCGAGGTGCTCGACTACGCGCCGGGGATGCTGCCAGCCGACCGACCGCGCTATCTGATGGGGGTCGGCAAGCCGGATGACATCGTCGGCGCGGTGATGCGTGGCGTCGACATGTTCGACTGCGTGCTGCCGACCCGGTCGGGCCGCAACGGTCAGGCCTTCACCTGGTCCGGTCCGGTCAACATCCGCAATGCCAAGCACCGTGACGATGCCGGTCCGCTCGACCCGGACTGCGCCTGCCCGGTGTGTGCGACCTACAGCCGGGCCTACCTGCATCATCTGGTGAAATCAGGGGAAATTCTGGGCGCCATGCTGATGACCCAGCACAACGTCTGGTTTTATCAGCAGTTGATGGCGGCGCTGCGCGCGGCCATCGCCGGGCAGCGTCTGGAGTCCTTCGCAGCCTCGTTTCTTGACCGTTACAAGGCGTCGCGGTGAGCTGTCCGATCATTTGATCCGTGTCAACGCGGCTGTCATCGACTCAACCTAGTGTGGCAGTGGCCAAGGCACTCATGCACATGGGAGGTCCAGATGACGACCGAACGGAAAGGCAAGACAGACGGTGGCGAGCCGGTTCTAGATGGCGCGGCCGGGCTGGAGGCGTGGGCGCGTCAGCAGAAAGTGATGCTGACGACGATCTCGGCCTGGGGCGAGGAAGCCGCCAAATTCTACCAGAAGCGGCTGGCCGCACAGGCGGAGTTGCTCAACGCCCTGCGGGATGTTCACGGCCCGACACAATGGGTGGAGGTCCAGGCCAGGTTCACGCGGGACATGGCGGAGGACTATGTCAGCGAGGCGCAGGCATTGATGGCGATCGGCCAGCAGGCCGTGGCGCCGCAGGGCGAGACGCAGGCCCGCGACCAGGGCTGACGATCATTCGCCGTCAGGCGATGTGACGTGCCGGGAACTCCGGCGCGGGTTGTGGCGTGCGCGTGATCCCGAACGTCTGATGATGGAGGAATGACGATGAGCACAGGCTCGTGGCTGCCCAATCTCTTTGGCCGAGACCGGCACCCGGTGACCGAATCCTTCGGTTCCCTGCAGCGGGAAATCAACCGTCTGTTCGATGAATTCGGCAGTCTTGCGCCGTGGACGGTGCCGATGGACAGCGCCGCGCGGGTGGTGCCGAAAATGGATCTGACCGAGGCCGACGGCAGTTTCGTGGTGACCGCGGAGCTGCCGGGTGTCGAGCAGGGCGATATCGACGTCAAGCTCGCCGACAATGTGCTCACCATCAAGGGCGAGAAGAAGGCGGAAAGCGAGAAGACGGATCAGAATGTTCACCTGGTCGAACGTCGCTACGGCAGTTTTCAGCGCAGCCTGACCCTGCCGGCGGAGGTGGTGGCCGACCAGGTCAGCGCGCAGTTCGACAAGGGTGTGCTGAAGATCACGCTGCCCAAGGCGCCGGAAGCCGCCCGGAAGGAAAAGAAGATCGAGATCGGCAGTGCTGCCTGAGCGGCACGGGTGGTCGCGCCCGTGGCGTGGCGACTCAGCTCACGGCGTTGCCGTTGGAATCGTACTGGGTCAGGTTGGTGCTGCAGTCGTCCTTGGCCGATGAACCGTCGTCGGTGATGACGCCGAAGCTCAGCGAACGCGGTGCGTAGCGGGCGATGTGGGTGATGGTCTGCTCGGGGAACAGCACCGAGAAGAACATCGGCTCGAAATGGAAGGAGGCCTGGGCGATGACGGTGATCACGCCCTCTTCCAGTTCCGTGCCGTCGGGCAGCGTGACGTCCTTGTTGTCGCTGGAGCCGATGACGCTGCTCGCGGCGCCGAAGGCGCCATCGCAGCGCTGCCAGATGATGGTGTTGCCGATGCTGGGCGCGCCGCCTTTGATCGCGCTGATGAATACCCGGCCGTCGGTCAGGATGTTGTAGGGGTCCGAGATCATGTTGGCGGACAGGAACAGGTTGCTGATCTGGCTTTCCATCACCCCCACCGGCGACTGGGCGGTCAGGTCGGCCATGGTCTGCGCGACCCGCGCCACCTTCTGGTGCAGCAGCACGTAACGGGCGCCCTCGACGCCGCCGAGAAACAGCGTCATCGAGATTGGCAGCATCAGGGCGAACTCGACCATCGCCACGCCGCGCCGGTCAAGTCCCAGCCGCCGGAGCGCCTGACGTCCCGCCCGCAGCGGGCGGGTGAGGGCGAGCGGGAGATGTCGCGCGAAGGTCATGGGGGTCATGGCGCTACTCGTCGCAGGTATAGGGTTCGTTGCGAACCACGGTGCTGGCGCGCATGTTGACGATATCCTGGCTGAACATCAGCGGCAGGCCGAGAAACAGGGTCTGTGCCTGGAAATTGGTGGTGTAGACCACCACGTCGCCCGGTCCGCCGAGATCACCCAGGGTGCCCTGGTCGGGTGACCATTCACCGTCGCCGTTGATGTCCTCGTAGCTGTCGCCTTCGTCGTACTGGCCGTTGCCATTGACGTCGTTGATCAGCGGTTCCGGCTGGCCGACGCTCTCGAAGCCACCGCGATAGGACCGGACGGTGACCGATACCGGCGTGCCGCCGTCGATGAAGGTCTTCATCGAGTCCTTGACGATGTCCTCGATGGTGGACGAGCGGTCGATCATGCAGCCCGACGTCCGGGTGATCGCCTGACGCGCCGCGTCGCGGGTGACGCTTTCCAGCGTCGCGCGGACGTATGACAGGTAGCCAAGATCGATGGTGCCGAGCACCAGGGTGATGACCACCGGGGCGATGATGGCGAACTCCACCATGTAGGCGCCGCGCTGGTCGGCGGCGAGCCGCTTCCAGAAACGCGCTGTCAGGGGGAGGGGCATCCGCAAGGTTTCCGTCCTTATTTGGTCAGCTGCAACTGCACCAGGTCGACCGCGATCTCCCGGAAGGCGTTCGACAGCTCGGTGGAGTCGGCGGTGTCGTAGAAATAGCTCTCGGTGGTGGCGCACTGCCTGTAGATGTCCCGCGTGCTCTGGTCGTCGGCTTCGATCTTGAAGGCGATGGTGTAGACGCGGATGCCCGCCTTGCGCGCCGCCTCGCAAACCTTGAGCAGCCTGAGCGCCATCTGCGCTTCCGCATAGTAGTCGGCGTAGGAAAGCGGCCAGCTGTAGGTGCTGGTATTGGTCTGATACTGCGTCAGGTTCTTCTCGAACGGCAGGCGATAGGCGGTGTGATAGCCGTGGCCGATCTCGATGGTGCTGCCGGTTTTCGCCGGGTAAGGGTCGTTGACCGTGCGATTGCTCAGTCCCAGGCTGTCGGAGGCGCTGATATAATTGATGAAGCCGTCGGTCATCAGGATGATGGCCTCGGTCTCGGGCCGTCCGTCCGGGTTCTCCGGGGTGATGGACGTGAACAGTTCGGGGTTGCGCAGCATGCGGTAGCCCCAGGTCATGCCGATGTTCGAGTGGGTGCCAAGGCCGGGGTTGATGGCGTGGTTGTTGTCGTCGATCCAGCTGCTGAGCGTGGTCGGATCGTCACCCCATTGCGGCACGCGGGCCTCGGCGACGCAATCCATGTTGGGCGAGGGGTAGTTCTTGTTGCCCGTCGGCGACCAGACGACCGGCGCCTTGAAGTAGCTGGAATAGCTCAGCCAGCTGTCGGAACTGCGATAGCGCGCGCGCAGTCGCGACACGTTGACATAGGTATTGCCGCCGGAGGTGACGGTGATGGTCCTGCCGGCAAGCCGGTCGGTGCCGTGGTAGTAGGCGATCACCAGCGACGTCCATGGTTCGCCATCGATCACCGTGTAGTTGGTGCCGCTGATGTTCACCGTCTTGGTCGGCATGGTGTACCAGTTTTCCATGCTGGAGCTGCTCTGGTAGCGGCTCAGCATGATCGGGGGGACCAGCAGCGGGCGGATCTTCGGCACGGTGACACCATCGGGTGTGCCGCCGTCGTTGGTGTCGTAGAGGTCGCTCTCCATCACCGTTGACGCGCTCGACAGATCGGCGATGGTATCGCCGGCCTCGACGCAGCCGGCCCAGCCGCGCGCGTTGGTCGCCGCGACGTTGGTGAAGCCAGGGATGTCAACGAGGTACTGGCTTTTGATCAGGCGGCCGACGTTCACCGAGGTGTTGTAGGGCACGAAGCCGATGGCGATGGTTTCCTGATCGGCGTCCTCGTTGAGGATCGTGTTGACGAACGACTTGGCGGCCTCGCGCAGCGCCGCGATGCGGCTCTTGCCGCCGCCGGCGTCGCTGGCCGACATGGAGCCGGTGTTGTCGAGCACCAGTACTGCTTGCAGCGCGCCATAATTGCGGCCGGTTTCCGCCTGTGCCGATGCCGAGATGGGAATCGCCGTGTAGCCGAACAGTTTCATGAACAGGGTCGGCATGCTGACCCGCGCGGTCACTTCGACGTTGACGGTGTTGGGCAGGGGATCGGGGACTTCCTCGGGCGACTTGTCGAGGTTGAGCAGACTGGTGCCCAGGTAACCGTCGGGGAAGTTGGCGTTGAAGTACTGGTCGATCTGCGCGTCGCGGGCTTCGGTGGAGGTGGAGTTACGGCCGCCGGCCAGCGCGGCGGCATCGACGGCGGCGCTCAGCTGCGATTTCACCAGGTATGCCCGGCCCAGGTCGATGGCGGCACCGGTGGCGGCGACGGTCGGGATCATCGCCACGGCCATCATCGGCAGGGTGGCGCCACGCACATCACCGAACAGGCGGCGGAGCAGCTGCAGTCTGGCGGCCGAGTGCTTCAGCCGTGTCATCCGGTCCCGGATCATCACATCACCTTCTGGTGCCCGGCGGCAGGCGCTTGCCGCCAATCAACGACCGAAGATGCCGTGACAGGATTAACGAAGCGCCAACGGCCATCGTTAACGACGATGGGTGATGCTGTTAACCTGCTGGAATTGTTATGATACCGTTACGTTATGACAGGCTGTCATCCGCTGCCGCGCCGGTGGCCGTGTCCTGGTCGGGCCGATGTGGCGACCCGCCGTTGTCGGCGGCCGGAGTCTCCTGCGGAACACTGTCCTCGGCGGCTGGCGTCGTGTCCGGCACGTCGTCGTCGAAGATGTCCTCCTCGTCCGAGACGGCGGGAACCGCGCCATCAGCGATGTCGAAGGCCCGCTTCTGCCGGTAGGCGGAACGCATCAGCACATAGGGGTCGTCGGAACTCTTGAGCAGCGGATCGATGGTGTCGACGGCGTTCGCGCGGGCATCAAGGACGCGCGTGCCCAGGTGGGCGTAGCCCGCCTGCTTGCCCAGTTCGTTGGTAATCACGATGCTCGCCGGATCGCCGATGAATTCGACGACGAAGCCGAGCGCGTCGCGCGGGTTGGACGGGCCGAGGAACGGCAGCACCAGATAGGGGCCCTCGCCGACGCCCCAGACCGCGAGCGTCTGGCCGAAATCCTCCTCCTGGGCGGGGATGCCCCATTCGCTGGCGCGGTCGGCGAGGCCGGCGAAGCCGATGGTGCTGTTGATGAGGAAGCGGCCCAGCGACTTCATCATCACGCCCGGTTTGCCCTGCAACAGGGCGTTGGCCATGGTGAAGGGCTCTTGCAGATTGTTGATGGCGTTGGTGACGCCCCGGCGCATCGGCGTCGGCGCGACGGCACGGTAGCCCTGGGCGATCGGTTTGAGCAGCAGCCGGTCCACCCCCATGTTGAAGTTGTGCATGGCGCGGTTGCTGCGCTCGTAGCGATCGACGGTGATGTCGGTGGCGGCGGATGGCGCTGGCGCTGGCGTTGGCGATTCCTGCGCGGCGGCCGGTGTCGCGGCCAAGGCCAGCGCGAGGGCGACGAGGTGCGGCCTGGGCGACCAGCGTAGGGCACGGGCGGTGGGGACGATCATCCGGGCGGTCCTCAGGGCAATGCGATACGGGAGGTGATGAAAAGCTATGCGTCGACAGGTGTCGCCAATTGGTAAAGCCGTCAGGCGACGGATTCGCCGGCGCGCAGCCGTTCATGGTGGCGGATCACTTCCTCGATGATGAAGCGGAGAAACTTCTCCGAAAACTCGGGGTCGAGATTGGCTTCCTGGGCCAGCCGGCGCAGGCGGGCGATCTGGGCGCCCTCCCGGCCGGGGTCGGCGGCCGGCAGGCCGGCGCGGGCCTTGTAGGCGCCGACCTTCTGGGTCACCTTGAAGCGTTCGGCGAGCATGAACACCAGCGCCGCGTCGATGTTGTCGATGCTTTCGCGATAGGCGGCCAGTGTTTCGTCGGTCGTGCTCATGCGTCTTCCTGCCGGTTGCGGCAAACAGCCACGCGTGCGGCCTTGCCTCTTGTTTCTCAATGTCTTTGCGGCGAATCGTTGTTCCGCGCGCGACCAATGCTGGCGCAAAGCCCGCATCGCCGCTAGAGATGTCGCCAAAGGAGTATCGGTGTGAGCGCGACCATTCAACCCCTGCGTCCCCAAGGGGTGGGACAACCGGGTATCGACCGGCTGATGGCCCTGGTCTCGGCCGACATGGCGTCGGTCAATCAGGCGATCATTGACCGCATGCAGAGCCCGGTCGCCCTTATCCCGGAGCTGGCGGGTCATCTCATCGCCTCCGGCGGCAAGCGGCTGCGGCCGATGCTGACGCTCGCCTGCGCCCGCCTGCTGGGCTACGAGGGCACGCGCCATCATAAGCTGGCGGCCTGCGTCGAGTTCATCCACACCGCCACGCTGCTGCATGATGATGTGGTCGACGGTTCCGACCTGCGGCGTGGCCGCAAGACCGCCAACCTGATCTGGGGCAACCAGCCCAGCGTGCTGGTGGGCGACTTCCTGTTTTCCCGCTCGTTCGAACTGATGGTGGAGGATGGCAGCCTGCGGGTGCTGAAGATCCTCAGCCGGGCCTCGGCCGTCATCGCCCAGGGCGAGGTGGACCAGCTCACCACCGCCCGCCATGTCGAGACCACCGAGGATCGCTACCTGGAGGTCATTACCGCCAAGACGGCGGTGCTGTTCGCCGCCGCCTGCCAGATCGCCGCTGTCGTCGCCGAGCGCGACGAGGCCACGGAGACGGCGCTGGAAACCTATGGCCGTTATCTCGGCATTGCCTTCCAGCTGGTGGACGACGCGCTCGACTATGCCTCGGACGCCGCCACCATGGGCAAATCGGCGGGCGACGATTTCCGCGAGGGCAAGATCACCCTGCCGACCATTCTCGCCTACCAGCGCGGCAGCGAGGAGGACCGCACCTTCTGGCGCCGGACGCTGGGCCGGCTGAAGCAGGAGGACGGCGATCTGGAACGTGCCATCGCCATGATCACCCAGGTTGGCGCCATCCGCGATACGCTGGAGCGCGCCCGCCACTATGGCGCCCGCGCCAAGGACGCGCTGGCCGGCTTCCCCGACAATGCCGCCAAGGCGGCGCTGATCGAGACCGTCGACTTCGCCATCGCCCGCGCTTTCTGAGTCCCTGGCTCCCCGACTGGGCGTGACGGCTGGACATCAGGCTGCCATTCTGCTGTGTTAACCCTGTTTGAGGGGTTCAAGCGACAGGAGGGGTGTCGTGGCGACAAGGGTTGCGTTGTTCCGCCGGATCATCTGGCCGGCGAGGGGCGGGCTGTTTGCCATCATCGGCTCGGCGACCGGGTTGTTCGGCGACATGGTGGGGTTCTTCACCGAGTTTTTCAGCCCCACCGTGCTGATGGTGCTGTTCGCCGGCCTGGCGCTGGTGGCGGCGCTGCTATGCTTCCAGCGGGCGCTGATGGTCGATCCGTCCAATGACGAGGCGGTGTCGGCGGTGGTCGACTGTCAGGTCTGCGACGCCTTCCGTTTCGGTCTGTTCGCCACCGGCGCCTTCATGCTGCTGATGCTTGTCGGGCAAGGACAGTCGGCGACCGAGATGGTGGGGCGCCGGCTTGGTCTGATCGAGGCTGATGTCACTGAAATCCGTGACAATGTGCGCGATCTTCACGAAGGCGCGCAGGCCGCCATGGTGATCCGCAATCCGCGCACGCCGGCGGAGCTGTTCAGCAACGCCTGGGTCTACACCCACGTCCGTCGCGATACCGACCAGGCCTGGAAAACCCTCGGGAAGCTGTATGACGACGAGGCGCCGCGGATGATGGATGCCGCCGATCTCTATGTCACCGTCGGGCGAACCGTGCTCGGCCCGGCGCCGCTGCAGGCGGAGCTGGTGCGGCTCGGCCGGGCCAAGCGCGATGCCACCCTGCTGGTGCTGGCGGCCCGCAACGCCGCCACCGAGGCGGAAGCCGACAGTCTGCTGGCGGAGGCGCGCGGCCTCGACCCGGCGCTGCCCTTCGCCCACTGGGACCCGCTGGTCACCCGGGTGCGGGTGCGGCCGAACCCCGACCCGATGGCGCAGGTACGGATGCTGGAGGCGCGCAAGGCGGCGATCGAGACCTTCATCCGCGAGTATTCGGCCCACCCGCCCGGTCGCTGGTTCTTCATGCCGCAGTATCAGGGCGACTATCTCACCATGGCCCGCAGCCTGGTCGACAGCCTGACCACCCAGATCGACACCTTCCGCAAGATCGCCGCCGGCAATCCGGGGCGGGTGCGCTAGTCGCCGGTCGTCGCCGCCGCGCGCATTTCCGGCGCGGCGGTGGGGGTGGTCGGGCGGCATCGCCGCTGGCGGCCGTGTGGGCCTGCTGGAGCGCGATGGGGTGTTCTGGCTACCTCCCTACGGAAATCGTCAAAACCCTTCTGTAATAGGCTATAAACGCGCCTCTGGGGCATATTGTGTGGCGGGGTGGCGTCGATTGCCAGCGCGCGGCCGATCTGGCATGGCAGCGGCGTGACCACGCCCGCCACTTCCGACCCGACGCCGTTGCCCATCGATGCCGTGCTGCCCGCGCTGACGGCGGCACTCGCGGCGGGCACTCGCGCCGTACTGGTGGCGCCGCCGGGTGCCGGCAAGACGACCCGGGTGCCGCTGGTACTGATGCGGGCGGACTGGGCGGCGGCGGGCAAGATTCTGGTGCTGTCGCCGCGCCGGCTGGCGGCGCGCGCGGCGGCCACCCGGATGGCCGAGATATTGGGCGAAAATGTCGGTGATACCGTTGGTTATCGCGTCCGGCTGGAGTCGCGTGTGAGCGCGCGAACCCGCGTCGAGGTGGTCACCGAGGGCGTGTTTACCCGCCTGATCATGGATCAGCCGGAGCTGCCCGGCATCGCCGCCGTGCTGTTCGACGAGTTTCATGAACGTTCGCTCGACGCCGACCTCGGGCTGGCGCTGGCGCTGGAGACCCAGGCGGTGCTGCGGCCGGACCTGCGGCTGCTGCCGATGTCGGCGACGCTCGATGGCGCCCGGGTCGCCGCTCTGCTGGGCGACGCGCCGGTGATCCAGTCGCAGGGTCGCGCCTACCCCATCGACACCCGCTATCTCGGCCGCGACGCCGCCGTGCCCATCGAGGCTCAGGTGGCGGCGGCGGTGGTGCGCGCCGTCCGCGAGGAGCGCGGCAGCGTGCTGGTGTTCCTGCCCGGCGCCGCCGAGATCGGTCGCACCGCGGACCGGCTGCGCGAGGCGCGGCTGCCAGCGGAGGTCGAGGTGCATCCGCTGTTCGGCGCCATGGACCCGGCGGCGCAGCGGGCGGCGATCGCGCCGTCGCCGCCGGGGCGGCGCAAGGTGGTGCTGGCGACCTCGATCGCCGAGACGTCGCTGACCATTGATGGCGTGCGGCTGGTGATCGACTCCGGGCTGGCGCGCAAGCCGCGCTACGAGCCGGCCACCGGCCTGACCCGGCTGGTCACCGAACGCGCCTCCCAGGCGGCGGTGGAGCAGCGGCGTGGCCGCGCCGGTCGTCTGGAGCCCGGCATCTGCTGGCGGCTGTGGGAGGAGGGCGAGACCCGGGGCCTGCCGCCGTTCGACCGGCCGGAAATCCTGGAGGCCGATCTGTCGGGTCTGGCGCTCGATCTGGCGCTGTGGGGCGCGGCGGACGCGCGCACGCTGGCCTGGCTCGATCCGCCGCCGGAAGGCGCCTACGCCGAGGCGCGGGCCCTGCTCGCCGAGCTGGACGCGGTCGATGCGGCCGGCCACGTCACTGCCCATGGCCGCGCCATCGCCCGGCTGCCGCTGGCGCCCCGGCTGGCGCACATGGTGGTGACGGCCGCCGCGCGCGGGCAGGGGCGTCTGGCGACGGAAGTCGCGGTGCTGCTCACCGAACAGGGGCTGGGCGGGCGTGACACCGACCTGCGCCATCGGCTGGAGCAATGGCGGCGCGATCGCGGCGGGCGGGCCCAGCAGGCCCGGCAGCTGGCGGCCCGCTGGGCGCGGCTGGTGGGTGCCGGCGATCAGCCCGCCGAGGCGGCGGACGCCGGCCCGGTGCTGGCGTTGGCCTACCCGGACCGGGTGGCGCTGGCGCGCTCCGGTGCGCGGGGCA
This sequence comes from Parapedomonas caeni, assembly GCF_041060555.1. Taxonomy (NCBI): domain Bacteria; kingdom Pseudomonadati; phylum Pseudomonadota; class Alphaproteobacteria; order Sphingomonadales; family Sphingosinicellaceae; genus Parapedomonas; species Parapedomonas caeni. The sequence goes on from NZ_JBEUDS010000003.1 coordinate 172,552, forward strand.
GCTATGTGCTGGCCAATGGCCGGGCCGCCCAGCTCGATGTCGGCGATCCGCTGGCCAACGAGAGCTGTCTGGCGGTCGCCGAACTGACTGGCGCTGCCGAGCGCAGCCGCATCCTGCTGGCGGCGCCGCTGGAGGCCGGCGGCCTGGAGCAGCTGTTCCCCGGTCATGTCGTCGATGCCGTCGACGTGCGCTTCGATCCGGCGTTCGGCGTGCGTGCCCGCGAGGTGCGGCGGCTGGGGCAACTGGTGCTGGCGGAACGCCCGTGTCCCAGGCCGCCGGCCGAGGCGATGCGACGGGCCTGGCGGGAAGCACTGGAACGGCGCGGCGTCGGCCTGCTGCCGTGGAGCGACGGGCAGGCGCGGCTGCGGGCGCGGGTCGGCTATCTGCGCGGCGTCGACGGCGATATCTGGCCCGACCTCAGCGACGCCGGCCTGCTGGCCGGCTTCGACGACGGGCTGGGGCCGATGCTGGAGAGCAAGACCCGGCTGGCCGATGTCGGCGCCGACGACCTCGCCGGCGTACTCGACCTGCTGCTGCCGTGGGACATGCGCCGCCAGCTCGACGCCCTGGCGCCGGATCGGCTGGAGACCCCGGCTGGTCCGAGCCACGCCATCGACTATGCCGCCCCGGGCGGGCCGGCGATCGAGGTGCGGGTGCAGGAACTCTATGGCCTGAAGGCCCATCCGACGGTGGGCCGGCGGCAGATCCCGCTGACGCTGGTGCTGCTGTCGCCGGCGCACCGGCCGATCCAGACCACCAAGGACCTGCCGGGCTTCTGGGCCGGTTCGTGGGCGGCGGTGAAGGCGGAGATGAAAGGGCGCTATCCCAGGCATGTCTGGCCCGACGATCCCGCCGCCGCCCTGCCGACAACGCGCGCCAAGCCGCGCGGCGGCTAGGGCCCAAGCCGGCGCCGGGCCTTGCCATGCTTGCCTGCCGGCCGGTGCAGGTCATGGACATTCCGGGGGCCGCCGCTAATGTCGCTCGGCATTCACGGTGATCGAGTGTGGCGGTGAGGAGAACGGTTGTGGCGTTGACGGTGGCGGCGTTCGTGGAGCGCGTGGGGACGGAACTGGGGGTGTCCGACTGGGTGGATGTCAGTCAGCAGCGCATCAACACTTTTGCCGATGTCAGCGAGGATCACCAGTACATCCACGTCGACCTGGAGAAGGCCCGCGCGACGCCATTCGGTGGCACCATCGCCCACGGTCTGCTGACGCTGGCGTTCCTGCCGCACTTCAAGAACCAGATCGTGCCCGACATCGACGGCGTGACCATGGACATCAACTACGGCTACAACAAGATCCGCTTTCTCAGTCCTGTGAAGTCCGGCCAGCGGGTACGCGGCCGATTCCTGCTCAAGTCGGCGGACACCAGCCGGGCGGGGCGGTTGACATCGACCTACGAGGTGACGGTGGAGATCGAGGACGAGGACAAGCCGGCGCTGATCGCCGAGTGGGTGATGATGCAGGTATTTTAAGTCTAAAGTATAGCGACTATAGGCTGCGCCTTGGGGAGGGCGACGATGATGACGCTGGACGAATATGAGAAGCTGGTTGGCACGGAAATCGGTGTGTCCAGCTGGATCGCCGTCGATCAGGCGATGATCGATGCCTATGCCGACGTCATCGGCGACCATCAGTTCATCCATGTCGACCCGGAGAAAGCCCGCGCGACGCCGTTCGGCGGCACCATCGCGCACGGCCTGCTGACGCTGTCGCTGTTGCCGCAAATGGCCTACGAGGTGCTGCCCGTCGAGGAGGGCGCCCGGATGGGCGTGAACTACGGCTATGACCGGATTCGCTTCATCGCGCCGGTGAAATCAGGCAAGCGGGTGCGCGGCCGCTTCGTGCTGACGGGGTTTGATCGCCGGCCTGGCCAGGTGGTCAAGACCATGCGGGTGACGGTGGAGATCGAGGGCGAGGACAAGCCGGCGCTGGCGGCCGACTGGATCGGCATGACCTTTCTTTGACGCCGCCGGTGCGAGCGGCGCCGGCGGCTTTCCTTTCAGATCGAACTTGGGAGACAATCAATGGCAGGACGTTTTGAAAAGCGGGGCGACATTGGCCTCATCATCATCAACAATCCGCCGGTCAACGCCATCAGCGTCGCCGTGCGGTCGGCGATCGTCGACGGCCTGAACCAGGCCAGCGCTGACGCCGGCATCAAGGGCGTGGTCATCGTCTGCGAGGGCCGCACCTTCATGGCCGGCGCCGACATCACCGAATTCAAGGGCGCGCCCAAGCACCCGACCTTCCCGGAAATGCTCGACGTGGTGGAAGCCTTCGCCAAGCCGGCGGTGGCGGCGATCCACGGCACCGCCTTCGGCGGCGGCTTCGAGATCGCGCTGGGCTGCAACTACCGCGTTGCCGTGGCGTCCGCCCAGGTCGGCCTGCCGGAAGTGAAGCTCGGCATTTTGCCCGGCGCCGGCGGCACCCAGCGACTGCCGCGCCTGATCGGCGTCGAGGCGGGCTTGAACGCCATCGTCTCTGGCGACCCGATTCCGGCGCCGGTGGCGGCCAAGGCCGGCGCCATCGACAAGATCGTCGAGGGTGACCTGCTGGAAGCGGCGATCGCCTTCCTCAACGACAAGATCGCCGCCGGCGGTCCGCACCCGAAGGTCAGCCAGATCAGGATCGACCCGGCCTCGCTGCCGGCCGACTTCTTCGAGGCCGCCCGCAAGCGCATCGCCAAGGAACGCCGCAACCTGTTCGCGCCGCAGCGGATCATCGATGCCGTCGAGGCGGCGGTGAACCTGCCGCTGGAGGAAGGGCTGGTGCGCGAGCGCGAGCTGTTCGTCCAGTGCGCCACCAACAGCCAGTCGAAGGCGCTGCAGCATGTGTTCTTCGCCGAGCGCCAGGTCGCCAAGATCCCCGGTCTGCCGGCGGACGTGAAGCCGCGCGACATCAAGTCGGTGGCGGTCATCGGCGCCGGCACCATGGGCGGCGGCATCGCCATGAACTTCGCCAACGCCGGCATCCCGGTGACGGTGCTGGAAGTGGCGCAGGAAGGCCTCGATCGCGGTCTTGGCGTCGTGCGCAAGAATTATGAGGCCAGCGCCGCCAAGGGCCGGATCACGCCCGAGCAGGTCGAGACCCGCATGGGCCTGATCCGACCGACGCTGAGCTATGACGACCTCAAGGACGCCGACCTCATCATCGAGGCGGTGTTCGAGACCATGGAGATCAAGAAGACCGTGTTCGGCCAGCTCGACAAGGTGGCGAAGCCGGGCGCGATCCTCGCCTCCAACACCTCCTACCTGTCGATCGATGCCATCGCCGGCATCACCGGCCGGCCGGGCGACGTGGTGGGCACCCACTTCTTCTCGCCGGCCAACGTGATGCGGCTGATGGAAATCGTCCGTGGCAGCCAGACCGCGCCGGACGTGCTGGCGACCACGCTGGAACTCGCCAAGCGGATCAGGAAGGTCGGTGTGGTTGCCGGCAACTGCCATGGCTTCATCGGCAACCGGATGCTGGAAGGCTATGGCCGCGAGGCCGGCCTGCTGCTGCTCGAAGGCGCCACGCCGCAGCAGATCGACGGCGCCCTCTATGCCTTCGGCATGCCGATGGGCGTGCTGCAGATGGGCGACCTTGCCGGCCTCGACGTCGGCTACAAGTCGCGCAAGGACCGCGATCCGGCCAGCTACGAAACCCGCGCCACCCGCGTCGCCGACCGGCTGGTCGAGGCCGGCCGCATGGGCCAGAAGACCAACGCCGGCTATTACGACTATGAGCCGGGCAACCGCACGCCCAAGCCCTCGGCGCTGGTGCAGCAGATCATCGAGGAGACGGCGGCGGAGTTCCAGATCCAGCGTCGCGCGATCAGCGATGCCGAGATCATCGAGCGCTGCTTCCTGTCGATGATGAACATCGGCTGCGAGATCCTGCGCGAAGGCCACGCCTATCGCGCCAGCGACATCGATATCGTCTACCTCAACGGCTACGGCTTCCCCGCCTATCGCGGCGGCCCGATGTTCTGGGCGGAAAACGAGATCGGCCTCGCCACCGCGCTGGAGAAGATCAAGGGCTTCGCCGCCAGCGTCGGGCCGCGCTGGTGGACGCCGTCGCCGCTGCTGGAGCAGCTGGTGGCGGAAGGCCGCGGCTTCGCCAGCGTCGGGGCCTGATCGAACGGCACGTCATCCCTTCAGGCGGGATCGTCGGTCCCGCCTGGAGGCGGGGGTGGCGCCGGCGGCAACAGCGGCGGTCCGGCCTCGGCGCGCAGGCCGGCCGCCCGCACCGGGTCGGCCGGGCCGCCGATGCCCTTCTCCAGCATCTCCGCCAGCGCCCGCTTGGCGCGCCGGTCGCCGGTGCGTCCCGGGGTGGGCGTGATGTCGACGGGCATCGTCATCGCCGGCGTCTTGCCGACGGCCGGGACATAGATGAAGGTTTTGCTGGGGCCAGGCGGAATGTCGCGCGCCGCTTCCTCCATCAGCTTGCGCGCCGCCGCGTCGTTGCGCGGCAGCAGCACGCCCTGGCGCAGAAAACTCGCCAGCGCATATTGCGCCCAGGCGGTGCCCCGGCCGGCCTGGCACTGGACGGTCGCCAGCACGCCGGAGCGGAAGCGGGCGGCGTCGATGGCGACACCGGTCTCGTCGGGGCCGGTGACGCGGCCGCCGGGCCCGAACACGAAGGTGGTGCGTGGCGCCGGCAGGGTTTCCCCGAAATCCCACGACTGCAGGTCGATCCTGGCCACAGCCAGTCCGTCGGGCGTTACCTGGCCGAGATTGTCGAGCGGAAAGACAAGCCGCACCGTGCCCACCGGCAGGCCGTCGATGAAAGATGCAAGACGTCGGCCGGGCCAGGCGAACATGGTGCTCTCGATGGCGACCACGGAATCGACCAGCGCCGTCGCCCGGCCGAGCGCCAGCAGCGCGCCGATGCGCTCGCGATCTCGTCGGGCGGCGGCCTTTGCCACGGCCAACCGCAGCAATATCTGGGCCTTGGCAGCAAGCATCCGATCGTCTGGTGCCGTTTTCATCGCCGCCAGTGTCTGTTGCAGCACCGCTTCGACATCGGCGCTGGCAGCGGGAAAGCCGCGCGGCGGGAGGTCGTCCCAGTTGATGGCGACCCGGGCCACCGGCAGCAGCGGGCAGGGTGGTGGCGGCGTTGACGAGCAGGCCGCGAGCAGAAGCAGAACGGGCGCTAGCCCTAGAATGGCGCGCGATCTTGTCATGGCAGTTGTACTATTTCACAGCCCCCTGAATCACCATGAGCCTTGCACAACCGGGCCGGCAAGTGAAGGGTGGGGGCATGACGACGACCGGTTGAGCCGGCGGGATCGTCGTAATGTCGTCTATTGGATGCCTAGGGGAGATTTCACATGCGTGAGGCTGTCATTGTTTCCACCGCCCGGACGCCGATCGGCAAGGCCTATCGTGGCGCGTTCAACGCCACGCCGTCGCCGACGCTGGCCGGCCACGCCATCGCCGAGGCCGTCAAGCGGGCCGGCATCGCCGGCGCCGAGGTCGACGATGTGGTGATGGGCGCGGCCATCCAGCAGGGCGTGCAGGGCGGCAACATCGCCCGGCTGGCGGCACTGCGCGCCGGCCTGCCGGTCACGGTCTCCGGCATGTCGCTCGACCGTCAGTGCGCCTCGGGCCTGATGGCCATTGCCACCGCCGCCAAGCAGATCATCGTCGACGGCATGCAGATCACCGTCGGCGGCGGCGTCGAGTCCATCTCGATGGTGCAGACCGACCGTATGTTCCGCGAGGGCGATCCTGAGCTGGTGGGCATGCACAAGGACGTCTACATGGCGATGATCGACACCGCGGAGGTGGTCGCCAAGCGCTACAACATCAGCCGCGACGTGCAGGACGCCTATGCCCTGCAGAGCCAGCAGCGCACCGCCGCGGCCCAGGCCGCCGGCCGGTTCGACGCCGAGATCGTGCCGCTGGCCTCGAAGATGGCCGTGGTCGACAAGGAGACCAAGGCGGTCAGCTTCAAGGACGTGACGCTGGCCAGGGACGAGGGCAACCGGCCGGACACCGCGCTGGAAGGGTTGCAGGCGTTGCAGCCGGTGCGGGGCCCGGGTTTCGCGGTCACCGCCGGCAATGCCAGCCAGCTGTCGGATGGCGCCTCGGCCTGCGTGCTGATGGAGGCCAAGGAAGCCGAGAAGCGCGGCCTGGCGCCGCTGGGCATCTACCGCGGCATCGCGGTGGCGGGCCTGGAGCCGGACGAGATGGGCATCGGCCCGGTCTATGCCATCCCCAAACTGCTGAAGCAGCATGGCCTGAAGATCGACGACATCGGCCTGTGGGAACTCAACGAAGCGTTCGCCGTGCAGGTGCTCTACTGCCGCGACAAGCTGGGCATTCCCAATGACCGGCTCAACGTCGACGGCGGCGCCATCTCGGTGGGCCATCCCTACGGCATGTCCGGCGCGCGCCTGACCGGCCATGCGCTGATCGAGGGCAAGCGCCGGGGCGCCAAGTATGTGGTTGTCACCATGTGCGTCGGTGGCGGCATGGGCGCGGCGGGCCTGTTCGAGGTCGCCTGACGGCGGTCACGCCTGCCGGCGGCTATCCTGACGGCGCCCCTCGCATGGGGGGCGCCGCTCGCTATTCAGGGGGGAGGGCTGGCCATGACCCTGCCACTTTGGTCTGATGCCCTTCACGGCTTGTTCATGACACCTATATGAAGACTGGATGTCACCAGACCCCGTGAACGGGGCAGTTGCGGGAGTGAGTAGCATGACCTCGATGGCGAAGCGTCTGGCCTATACCGTGGGTACCGAGGGTGGCGGGCGCCTGTCCTGCGCGTTCCCGCTCGATCCGCGCACCCGGTCGCCCGAGCAGGTGGGCGAGGTTGCTGTCGCGCTGGTCGAGACGCTCGACCACGAGGCGCGCGTCAGCGGGCTTGCCAATGGCGACATGTTGCAGGCGCTGGCGATCGCGCTGGCGCTGCGGGTCGGCATGATGGAAGGCGACACCGATGAGAACACCGAACTGGCCGACGCGCTGGTTCAGGAGGCCCTGGCGGCGGTACGGGCGCGGGCGCGCGGCTGACCCGATCCGTCCGGGCCCCGTGATCTCATGGGCGCACATCCCTTGACCCGAGGCGCGTTGGCGCGCATTTGAGTGGCACGGGCGCGGCGGGGCGCCCCTGCTCGCAAAAGGCGATGCCGCCCGACCAAGCCTGCCTGGCAGACTGGACACCCTTCCGTTGATGGATCGCACTGGCGAGCGACGATCCGTGATCGACGGAGGTTTTATGTCGCTCACCGACCCGATGGTTTCCCGACGTCTCGACGCCTTGCGCGCCGAGGCTACCCTGTTGCTCAAGCTGCTCACCGGCGCCGAAGCGGCCCGGGCCCGCCATGCGGCGGCCCGGCTGCGCAAGCTGCCGGCACTGGGCGCGCTGGGCATCGACGCGGTGCTGGCTCGCGCCGCCGGCTTCCAGCACAAACATGCCCTGCAGGTGGTGGCCGTCGAGCACGGCCAGGCAAGCTGGGCGGCGCTCAAGGCCGCCATCGAGGCCGGCCGTGCCGAGGCGGTGCCGGCGCTCGACCTGGAGCCGTTCATCGGCGCCGGCGGGTCGGCGTTCCTCAATCGCTGGTTTGCCCGTGTGGACGAGGCCGAGGCGTGGTTGGCGCGCGAGGGCGGCTATCTGCTGCCTTATCGTCGGCAGTGCGTGCTGATGGAAGCCGATGCGGTGGCCGCACTGGGGTTCGACCCGGCCGACCCGGACTGGGCGGCCATGGGCTGGAACTGGGTCCGGCCGCTCGATGTCGCCGCGCGCGACCGGCTGGCCCGGCGCTGGGCGGTGCCCGGCTGAGCGCTGCTGCCGGGCTGACCGTTGTGGCGGCCCCGGGCGGAGGCTTCAGATCACGGCGTTGACGCTGATCGGGGCGGCGACCGGCGTCCGGCCGACGGGTGCCACGGTTGCGTTGGCGCCATAGGTGGGGGCGGGGCGCTTGCCCTTGCTTGCTTCCGCCGCGATGGCGCCGAGAATGCCCTCGCTGACGGATTTCAGCCGCAGCACGATGCGGCCGTTGAGCATCACCAGCTCCTGGAACCCGGCCAGCGCCTCGCTCAGGGCACGGCGCAACGAGGTGTCCGACGCCTTCAGTCCGGCACCATCGGCCTTCAGGGCTGCCAGCCCCTTGGCGAGCTGGGCTGACAATCGGCCTTTTTCTTCCAGCAGCGGCTGGATGGCGGCGGGGCGTTCGGTCTCCAGCAGCCGGTTCTCGGTCTCCACCAGCAGCGTCAGGCGCTGTACGATCTGGAGCAGCTCCGTAAGACGTTCATCGACGCTGACCGCCGGACCGGCCTCCGGCGTCATGCCTTGAGCCATCAGCAACGGATTCATGGCTGACCTCCCTGCAAGCGGATCAGTTCATCCATCAGGGCCGGCATCAGGCCGATGCCGCCGCGTTTGGAAATCTCCTGGCCGATTTTCTCGCCCATCATGCTGCGGTAGACCTGCTCGGCGCTGCCGCCGCCGGTGATCGGGTCGGTTGGCACGGTGGACATCATGATGTTGGTGAGTTCGCCGATCAGCACGGCCTCGAACTCACGCATCGTCTCGACCGAGCGGGGGTCGACCCTGGGTGCCTGGCCCTGCTCGGCGGTGGCGAGCGGCCGGGCGCCGACCATGGCGATCGGGGTGGCGGGCAGGGCGGATGTCGTGGGGGTCATCAGAACACCTCCACTTCGGCCTGGAGGGCGCCGGCGGCACGCAACGCCTGGATGATGGTGATCAGATCACGCGGGCCGACACCCAGCGCATTGAGGCCGTTGACGACTTCCTGCAGTGACACGCCGGTATCGAGCACGGTCATCTTGTTGCCGCTGCTGTCGTCCACCTCGACGTTGGTGCGTGGCACCACCTGAGTCTCCCCGGTCTGCGACAACGCATTGGGCTGGGAGACCTGCGGGGTTTCGGTGATGCGGATGGTGAGGTTGCCCTGGGCAATGGCGACCTTGCTGATCTTGACGTCGGCGCCCATGACGATGGTGCCCGAGGATTCGTCGATGACGATGCGGGCGGGCTGGTCCACCGATACCGGCAGTTGTTCGATCTCGCTGATGAGGTTGACCAGGCCACCGAGTTCCGACCCGGCCAGGCTGAGCTGTACGGTGCTGGGATCCAGCGCCGAGGCGATGGCGGCGCCTTTCTTCTCGTTGATGACCGCGGCGATCCGGCGGGCGGTGGTGAAATCCGGGTTCTTCAGCGCCAGCTTCATCGACTGCATCTGCGACAGATTGTAGGCGATCTCGCGTTCGATGATGGCGCCGTTGGAGATGCGTGCCGAGGTGGTGACACCACGCGAGATGCTCTCCGCCTGGCCCTTCGCCTCGAAGCCCGATACCGCCACCGGGCCCTGCGCGACCGCGTAGACTTCGCCGTCCAGCCCCACCAGCGGCGTGACCAGCAGGGTGCCGCCCTGGAGGTTGTCGGCGTCGCCAAGCGCGGAGACCTGGACGTCGATGCGCGAGCCCTTGCGGGCGAACGGCGGCAGGGTGGCCGTCACCGAGACGGCGGCGACGTTGTCGGTCTTCATGTCGACGTTGCGCAGGGCGATGCCGAGGCGATCGAGCATGGCCTGCAGCGACTGCTGGGTGAAGGGCGAATTGCGCAGGCTGTCACCCGTGCCCTTGAGGCCGACCACCAGGCCGTAGCCGATGAGCTGGTTTTCCCGGACGTTCTCGAAATCCACCACGTCCTTGATCCGCGAGGCGCCGTGCGCGGCGGTGCTCTGGCCGGCAACAACTGCCAGCATCAGGCAGAGACTGCCCAGCCATTTCCCGATCGAGACGCGTGAACCCGGCATAACTTTCCCTTGAGGCAAGTGTTTTGGTTGTTCTCCCGACATGCTATGCGAATGGCGTGCCAATTGAGGCGCGGGATCGGGGCAGGATCCGTCGTTGATGATTTGGAAACCATGATGGGCGCAGAGTAGGGCCATGCGGATCACCGACACCAATCGTGCGCAGGCCGCCGGCGGACGCCGGACGGAGAAGCGCGGCGATGCGACAGGGGCATCCCCCTTCTCGTCGCTGTTGCAGACGGGCGACGCGCCGGATGCCTCTGCAACCACGGGTGCGGGTCCGGTCGCGGCGGTCGGCGCCCTGATCGCCTTGCAGCAGGTTGACGATGCCGCCCATGGCCGGTCGCGCGGGCTTCAGCGGGGCCGCGACCTGCTCGACTCCCTGGAGCAGATCCAGCGCGGCTTGCTGACGGGCACGCTCAGTGTCACGCAGCTGCAATCGATTGCCGCCAGATTGCGGGCGCATGAGTCCGTGGCCGATCCTCAACTCTCTGAAATTATGTCGGAAATAGAGTTGAGGGTGGCTGTGGAACTGGCCAAGTTGGGTGTTGAGACGGTTCTCTGACAGCATCGCTTGTGAGTGTTGCCTGAACCCTCTATAAGCCCGGCACCGGTCGTCAGTAGCGCATCGCAAGGGAGAGTGGGTTGTATGCTGAACGGTACCAATGAAGGCGTTGTTCTGGCCGCGGTTGCCGGTTCACAGCCGATCGCGGATCTGCCCGACGGTTATGTGCCATCTCCTGACGAAGAATTCATGAATCCACTCCAGCGCGAATATTTTCGCCTCAAGCTGCTGAACTGGAAGGATGAAATCCTGCGCGAGGCGCGCGAGACGCTGGAGACGCTGCAAAATGAATCATTGCGCGAACCCGATGTCACGGACCGCGCGTCCTCGGAGACCGATTGGTCGATCGAGCTGCGCACCCGCGATCGCCAGCGCAAACTGATCTCAAAGATCGATGCCGCCCTGCGCCGGATCGAGACCGGGGACTATGGCTACTGCGAAGTGACGGGTGAGCCGATCTCGTTGCAGCGCCTGGAAGCGCGACCGATCGCCACCATGACGCTGGAGGCGCAGGAGCGCCACGAGCGCCAGGAAAAGGTCACGCGCGACGACTGATCCATCTCTGGTCCTGACGGCTGCCGTAAAGCCCGCGTCGCTTGATACTAGCGGGTGCCGCGGGGTTCGCGTGGCAGCCCCAAGGCCCGTTCGGCGATGATGTTGCGCTGAATCTGGTTGGTGCCGCCGTAGATGGTGTCGGCCCGGGCGTAGAGAAACAGGTTGCCCAGGGTGTCCCACGCATAGTCGCTATTGGCGGTCACCATGCCATCGAGTCCCAACACGTCGATGGCAAGCTCGCCAAGTGTCCGCCGCCAGCTTGCCCACTGAAGCTTGTAGGTGAGGGCAGCGCCATCCGGCCGAGTGGGGTCGGTGTTGCTGAGCATGCGCAAGGCGCCGTAGCGCATCAGGCGCAAACCGATTTCCGCTTTGGCGATGCGTTGCCGGATCAGGGGATCGCGGGCGGTGCCATTGGCGCGCGCCGCGGCGATGACGGCATCCAGTTCATTGCGGAAGCCCATCTGCTGCCCGAGCGTCGATACCCCGCGTTCGAAGCCGAGCAGGCCCATGGCCACCTGCCAGCCATTGCCCGGCGTCGACACCACGTTGTCGGCAGCGGTACGCGCGCCATCGAAGAAGGTCTCGTTGAATTCCTCCTCGCCATTGATCTGCCGGATCGGCCGGATGTCGATGCCCGGCTGGTCGAGGGGTACGAGCAGGAAGGTAAGCCCCCTGGGGCCGGCCGATCCTTCCTCGCTGCGGGCGAGGACGAAGATCCAGTCGCAGAACTGCGCCAGGCTGGTCCATGTTTTCTGGCCGTCGATCACCCATTCGCCGCTGTCGGCATCCAGGCTGGCGCGGGTGCGCACATTGGCGAGGTCCGACCCGGCATTGGGCTCGGAATAGCCCTGGCACCACAGTGCCCGCCCGGCGGCGATGTCGGGCAGAAAGCGGGCCTGCTGCGCCTCGCTGCCATAGGCGAGGATGGTCGGGCCGACAAGCTCGATGCCCAGGTGGCCAATGCGCCCCGGCGCCCCGGCGCGAGCATATTCCTCGGCGAAGATGACCTGCTGGACGAGGGTGGCGTCGCGGCCGCCCCAGCGCGCCGGCCAGCCGATGCAGCTCCAGCGGTGTTCGCCCAGCCGCTGCTCCCACTCCCTGCGCCGTCCGGCCATCGCGGTAAGGCCCTTGATGCCGCGGATGTCCTTGAAGTCGCCGGACATCTGCCCGGCCAGCCAATCGGCGGCCTCGGCGCGGAACAGTTCGTCCTCGGGTGAAAATCCCAGTTTCATGCTGTCTCTCCGAGGCCGATCAACCGGGCGATCTGTTCCCGGTGCCAGTCGCTGCCGCCCAGCATGTGCTGGATCGCCTTGGCGCGCTTGAGGAAGAGGTGGGCATCGTGCTCCCAGGTGAAGCCGATGCCGCCGTGCAGCTGGATCATGTCGCCGGCGCAGCGGAAATAGGTATCTGCCGCGAACGCCTTGGCGGCATGAAGTGCCAGCGTTGCTTCAGGCGAACCTTCGTCGATGGCGCAGGCCGCCCAGTAGACGGCCGAACGGGCCTGTTCGATATCCACCATCATGTCCGCCAGTCGGTGCTTGTAGGCCTGGAAGCTGCCGATGGGGCGACCGAACTGCACCCGGTCGAGGGCGTAGGTCACGGTGCGGTCAAGGCAGCTCTGGGCACCGCCCAGCGCCTCGGCCGCCAGGCAGATGAGACCGCCGGCCGTGGCGGCGGCGCGGGCGCGCTCGCCATCGGCCAGCGGCTCGGCCGGTGTCCGCGCCAGCGTCAGGCGCGCGAAGGGGCGCGTCTGGTCCATGGTGGTGCGGGGCGTTACGGTCATGCCGGGCGCATCGGCCTCGACCAGCCACAGGCCGCTGTCGGCAGCGACAACAAACAGGTTCGCGACCGTGCCATGGGGCAGGAAGTCGCAACTCCCACTCAGGCGATTGCCTGACACTTCGATGGCACCGGATTCCGCGCAAGCCGCGAGCGTGCGGCCGTCCGCCAGTCGCGGCAACCAGTGCGCCTGCTGGGCGGCACTGCCGCCGGCCAGAAGGGCTTGCGAGGCCTGAACGAGCCCAAGCAGGGGCAGGGCGGCGACCTGGGCGCCGGCCGCCTCGGCGATGATGGCAAGCTCGACCATGCCCAGACCGGCGCCGCGGTGCGCTTCGGGGATGACCACGCCTGCAAGGCCCAGTTCGTTGACAAATGCCTGCCACAACGCGCCGTCCATGCCCTGATCCGCCATGGCGTCACGGGTGCGCGCGCTGGTGGCGTTGTCGAGGAAGAAACGGCGGACGCTGTCGGCTATCAGTATCTGCTCGTCCGTGAAACTGAACTGCATGCCCTCATTCCCCAGCCGCGAGGCGTGGTGTTCGCGGCTGTCGACGCGATGTTGTCAATCCGGAGGATGTGTTTGCACATGGGGGTGGGTAGTGTCAACAATGCGTATTTTATGCACACATTGTATACGCATATGGATGGTAATGCCGAGTGTTGTCCGGTTTGCGATGCCGACACGCAGGGCCCGCGGTCGATGGCTAATGCACGTCGTTAACCCCGTTTCAACCTCGTCGACGGTGATAATATCGAGTATATACGTCATGCAGTGATGTACGGCATCGGGTCGAATGGCGTCGCGCTGCCGGTAAAGTCAGTGCGAGAAGGTCATAAGACCCATGCGGATGACGTTTGATTTTGGAAGGCCGGAGGCCTTTGCGTGTATGCGTCGTCGTTCGAAACGCCCGTCGGTGTTGATCGCCGCCACCATCCAGGTCGGTGAGGAGCGGCTGCTCGGGCGTGTTCGCAACGTTTCCACCGGCGGCATGATGATCGAATGCGGTCGCCGGTTGCGCAAGGGCGAGCCGATCTGCGTCGAGTGCAACAAGTTCGGCACGTTTCACGGGCATGTGGCGTGGTCGGAGGGCGGCCGCTTCGGCATGGCCTTTGATCAGCCGATCGATGTCACCGCCTTTGGTCTGCCGGCCAATGATACCGCGCCCGCCGCCGAAACCACCGAAACCGCCGAATCCGCGATGCCCGATGCGGCGTCAGCGACGCCAGATCCGCCGGCGACCCGGCCGACCCGGCTCTTCGGTGGCAAGCCGCTCAATCGCTGGGTTTACTGAACCTTCGACTTTGCGGAAGCGCCGGTTCGGCCGGTTCCTTGCTGCGGCCGCGAGCCGCCAATCTTCTCCCCTTGCCGGATGCCAACGCGAAACCGGCGCACCCCGAGGGATGCGCCGGTTCCGTGGCAGCGGTGGGAACAGACCGCTCGGGCTCAGAAGGGGAACAGGGCGTCGTAAAGCTGCTGGCCGTAGCGAGCCTGCTGGACGTCGGTCAGCTGGCCGCGACCCCCGTAGGAAATGCGGGCCTCGGCGATCTGGGTGTGGTTGATGGTATTGTCGCGGCTGATGTCCTCGGGACGGACGATGCCGGCGATCACCAGTTCGCGAACCTCGAAGTTGACCCGGACCTCCTGGCGACCCTGGATGGCAAGGTTGCCATTGGGAAGGACGCCGGTGACAACGGCGGCAACGGTGAGGTTGATGGTCTCCGACCGCTGGACCTGCCCCGTGCCCGTCGAGTTCGATGCCGAGGAGCCGTCGATCAGCGACGACGGGTCAACCGCGTTGGGCAGCACCTTGTTCAGTTTGCTCTCAAGGCCGAGGAAATTGGGCATGCCGGCCTTTTCCGAGTTGGTGCGGGTGCGGCTGGTGGTGTTGGCGACCTGGGCCCTGTCGGCGATATTGATGTTGACGGTCACGATGTCGCCCGTCTTGGCCGCGCGCTGATCCCGGAAGAATGCGCGAGCGCCGGTGCGCCACAACGAGGTGCCTGACTGCGCGGTCTCGGTTGATCGCGGTGGCTGCCCTGTCAGTCCCTGCTGGGCGATGGAGGCTTCCACCGCCGGCGCGGCGACGTTCTCGATGGGCGTGAATTTCGGTGCGCGGCCGATATTGGCGACACGCTCGGCAGTGCCGCAGGCCGCAAGCGAGAGGGCAGCGCCGGTCAGGATCAGGATACGGTTCCACATGATGTTCACCCTTGTCTCTATGTCGTTGGCCAATGATGGCATCGGGTCGGGGGTCAGAAATTGCCGGCCAGTGCCGCCGGCAGGACGGCGGTTGTCACCCGTACCAGTCCCTGGGACACGACCTCGGCGTCGATCACCTGCTTCGAACTGAGGTTCTGGACGCGGATCAGCTTGCCGGCGGCGCCGCTTTCCATGGCCCGGCCGGAGGCCGCGATGGTGAGCGGTCCGCGGCGCAGCACCATGCTCACCGCCTGGCCCTTCTTGACGAGCTCCGGCTCCTGGACGTCGAGCGCCCGGACGATCATGCCGGGCATGAGGGCGCGGCGCGCTTCCTTGCCGACGATGGCGCCCATCGGCAGGGCGCCACGCGCTTCCGTGTCGGTGCCCGGGCGCGTGGTCAGCGCGGCGGCGTCGATGAGCTCCCCGCGCGCCACCGGAATCTCGACAACCGCGATGGTCTGCTGGGGCGCGGCAGCGGCAGTTGAGGCGACGCAGAGCGTGGCGAGAACGGCGAAGGCAATTGAGCGTTTCATGGTCATCACCGGATCTGAGTGGTGGCGTTCATCATCTCGTCGGCGGTCTGGATCACTTTCGAATTCATCTCATAGGCGCGCTGGGCGGTGATGAGTGCCGTGATCTCGCTGACGGGATTGACGTTGGAGGTCTCCAGGAAGCCCTGACGCAGCTTGCCGAAGCCGGCGTCGCCGGGCAGGCCGACCGTCGGAGCACCGGAGGACGGGCTTTCAATCAGCAGGTTGTTGCCGATCGATTCCAGGCCTGCCTCGTTGGGAAAGGTGGCCAGCTCGATCTGGCCGACGGTCTGATAGTCGACCTGGCCGTCGATCTTAACCTGGACGATGCCGTTCTCGCTGATCGACACGTCGACGGCGTCGGCCGGCACGGTGACGCCGGGCTGGATGCGGTAGCCCTCCGGGGTCACCAGTTCGCCGTTGTCGGAAAGCTGGAACGAGCCGGCGCGCGCATAGGCATCCTCGCCGGTTGGCAGCTGGATGCGGAAGTAGCCGCGTCCGTCGATCGCCATGTCGTAGTCGTTGTAGGTCTGGGTCATGTTGCCCTGCTCGGTGATGCGATAGACGCCACCGGCGCGCACACCGACGCCGATCTGGATGCCGCTGGCATTACGGGTGTCCGCCGCCGAGGTCTGGGCACCAACCCGCTGGACGGTCTGGTAGAGCAGGTCCTGGAATTCCGCGCGCTGCCGCTTGAATCCCGTGGTGTTCATGTTGGCGATATTGTTCGAGATAACCTCGACATTGAGCTGCTGGGCCAGCATGCCCGTCGCGGCGATGTTCAGTGAGCGCATGGGTTTCTTCTCCTGAAATTACTGGACCCGGCCGAGCTTTTCGATGCCGCGCTGGCGGATGTCGTCATACTTGTCGAGCAGTCTGGTGGTGCTCTGGTAGGCGCGCAGGATCTCGATCATGTCGGCCAGCTCGATGACCGGCTTGACATTGGAGCCCTCGATCACGCCCGACTTCAGCTTCACCTCTTCCGGCGGCAAGGCCTTGCCGCCCTCGCCGGTCATCATCGAGGCACCGATCTTCTTCATCTGCACCTCGCTTTCGAACGCGGTGACCAGCAGGCGCCCGCGCGGACCGAGGTTGGAGGAGACGGTGCCATCGCTGGCGATGTGAAAATCGGTTTCCTGGGGGGTGAACTGGATCGGCTGTTCGCCATCGCTCATCACCTGGGCGCCGCTGTCGGTCACCAGGTATCCCTCGTCGGAGATGCGGAAGTTGCCGTTGCGGGTGTAGGCGATCTGGCCGTCTTCGGTGCGTATGGTGAAATAGCCTTCACCCACCAGGGCGACGTCCGTCGGTTCGTTGGTCGGAATGAGATCGCCCGCGGTGGTGTCGTGGGCGAAGCCCTGGTCAAGCACGAACGACACCGGTTTGGCGCTGTCGGTGAGGCTGGAGTCCATCTTTTCGAGATAGGTCTCGAAGATGGCGTTCTCGCGCTTGTAGCCCGCCGTGTTCATGTTCGCGATGTTGTTCGCGACAAGATCGAGCTGGCGGCGCAGGGCCTTCTGGTGCGACAGGGCGACGTAGTTCAGCGTATCCATGGTGACCATGCCTTTTTGGAGGTCGATGACGAGATACAAGCAAACCTGATGCCAGTTTTCTATCACATTGAAAAATATGAGTATTGTATGATTTCGGCGCGCCGGAATGCGCGGGGTGGGCAAAAATGGCCGGGTGCCTTCTGCCGGGGCCGGTTCTCAACAGGTTGTTAACCGTGCCGCCGTTAACGTATCGGTCAAGACGCGGCGCGACCGCCGCATCATTCGAGCTGGTGGACCCATGGCGAGCAACGCAGACGCCGATCTGGACGATATCGAGGACGGCGACCTCAAGCGCAAGAAATGGAGCGGCAAGAAGATCGTCATGATCGCCGTGCCGGTGCTGGTGCTGCTCATCGGCGGCGGCGTCGCCGCGACCATGCTGATGGGCGGCGGCGAACATAAATCCGAGGAGCAGGCCGAGGAAGAGGATCCCGAGGCAGCGAAGATCGTCTATGTCGATCTGCCAGACCTGCTGGTCAACCTGAAGTCGCCGGACCGCAAGAGCAGCTTCCTCAAGCTGTCGATCTCGCTGGAGGTCAAGGGGCAGAAGCAGGCGGACGAGATCAAGGAAAAGATGCCGCGGGTGATTGACGGTTTTCAGGTCTATCTGCGTGAACTGCGCATTGATGACCTGTCCGGATCGGCTGGCATGTTCCGCCTGAAGGAGGAGCTGCTGCGCCGGGTCAATACCAGCCTGGCGCCGCTCAAGGTCAACGACGTCCTGTTCAAAGAAATGCTGGTTCAGTAGCGATGGCTGGTCCTGACGATATCGACGACACCGAGGGCCCTGACGACGACGCGCTGGCGGCCGAGTGGGCGGCCATGGCTGGTGACGAGAAGCCGGCCGACGAGGATGTCGCCGCGCAGTGGGAGCAGATGGCCGAGCAGGAGGACGAGGAGCTGATGTCCAGCGTCCAGTCCGGCCGCGTGCTCGACCAGGACGAGATCGACAGTCTGCTGGGCTTCGACGGCGACGACGAGGAGTCGGCGCGCACCGGTATCCAGGCGATCATCAATTCCAGCCTGGTGTCGTATGAACGCCTGCCGATGCTGGACGTCATTTTCGACCGGCTGGTACGCATGATGTCCACGTCGCTGCGCAACTTCACCTCCGACAACATCGAGGTCAGCCTCGACAACATCAGCTCGGTGCGGTTCGGCGACTATCTCAACTCGGTGCCGCTGCCGGCGATGATGGGCGTGTTCCAGGCCGCCGAGTGGGACAACTACGGCCTGATGACGGTGGATTCCAACCTCATCTACTCGATCGTCGACGTGCTGCTGGGCGGCCGTCGCGGTACCGCGCCGATGCGCATCGAGGGCCGGCCCTACACCACCATCGAGACCAATCTGGTCGAGCGGATGATCGACGTCATCCTGGCTGACCTCGCCGCGGCGTTCGAGCCGCTGTCGCCGGTGACCTTCCTGTTCGATCGCATCGAGACCAACCCGCGCTTTGCTTCCATTGCCCGGCCGACCAACGCGGCCGTGGTGGTGCGCCTGCGTGTCGACATGGAAGATCGCGGCGGCAAGCTGGAAATGCTGTTCCCCTATGCGACGCTCGAACCGATCCGCGAACTGCTGCTGCAGCGGTTCATGGGTGAAAAGTTCGGCCGGGACAGCATCTGGGAAACCCACCTGGCATCCGAACTGTGGCGCACCCGGGTCGATCTCGATGCCGTGCTCGATGAACAGGTGATGAGCCTGGGTGAAGTGATGAGCCTCAAGGTCGGCCAGACCCTGGTGTTCAATGCCACGGTGCGTGACTCCATCGAGATGCGCTGTGGCGGTATTCCGTTGCTGACCGGTCGCCTGGGGCGGGCCGGCAAGCACATTGCCGTGCAGGTGCGGTCGTCAAACGCCCGACTGGAAGGAATTGCGTGATGATTGGCTGGATTGTCGATGTCGTGCTGTGTCTGCTGTTGCTGGCGACCCTGGTCGGCGGGTGGCGATTGAACCAGCGCCTGCTGGGGCTGCGCCGGGATCGGGTGGAGATGGACGCGCTGATCAAGTCCCTCAACGCCACGGTCGGGAAGGCGGAATCGAGCATCCACATTCTTCGCGCGGCGGCGCAGGAGGCGGAGACGACGCTGGCCGACCGTGTGGCTGCCGCACGCTCCCTGGTTGACGAGCTGACCATCATCACCGAGACCGGCGAACGTCTCGCCAACCGGATCGAACATGGTCTCACCGGAGGCGTGGCCGCCCGCCCGGCCGCCGCGCCGCTGCCGGTTGCCGAGCCAGCTCCCAAGCTCCATGCCCTCAAGGGCGTGCGGTAACAGCGCGGGACAGAGGGGCCACACATGGCGTTAGCATCGTTTTCCATTCGACCCCTGCCGCTGATTCTGGTGGCGGGTGCCGGTATTCTGGCGGTCAACGCCGCCAACGTGGTGACATCAGCCCCCTGGGGTGTCGGGGCGGCACAGGCGGCAGATGCGCCGGCGGCGACCGCCAAGACCGCGGCGACGGGCAAGACCGCCGTCCAGCCTGCCGGCACCAGGCAGGGCACGGCCAAACCTGCCGCTCCCGCCGCGCCGCAGAGCCGCGTGGAAGCGCAGTTGATGGATGACATCGCGTCGCGGCGGACCGCCTTCGACGAGCGTCAGAAGCAGCTGGAAATGCGCGAACGCCTGATGGAGGCAACCGAAAAGCGCGTCGAGGCGAAGATCGCCGAGCTGAAGGCGCTGGAAGGGCGACTGAAGCAGCTGACCGCTGTCCAGGAGGATCAGGCGAACAAGCAGTTTGCGTCGCTGGTCAAGGTCTATGAGACCATGAAGCCAAAGGATGCGGCGCCGATTTTCCAGAAGCTGGACATGCCGGTGCAGATCGCCGTGGCAACCCGCATGAAGGAAGCCAAAATGGCCGCCATACTGTCGGCGATGAACCCCGACTCCGCCAAGGCGCTGACCATGGCGCTCGCCGAACGCGCGAAGTTGCCAAGCTGATTGCGCTTAACCTGCTTTTTACCTGCTGGATTTAACGTAACTGCAATCGGGCTCATTACGCCGCCAGATGATTACGTATTTGGAGAGTGCAAACATGTCAGGTCTCGCGACAGCCTCCATCACCGACAAGATCGAAGCCCTGCGTGAGCAGCGCGGTGACAGCGTCCAGGTTCGTGATATCGCGGGCATCGTGTCATCGATGGTGTCCTCGATGCAGGGCGAGTTGGAGCTCGCCGCTCTGAAGATCGGCAGTGAGCTGAAGGAACTGGTGGAGTTCATCAGCACTGCCAAGGCCGAGATCGCCTCGATCAAGCCCAGTGCACTGTCCAAGCAGGACATTCCGGGCGCGGCCGATGAACTGGACGCCATCGTGCAGCATACCGAGTCCGCCGCGGGGCAGATCATGGACTGCGCCGATGAGGTGACGGCGATTGCCGGGGAATGCGAGGGCGAGCTGGCGGAGCGGCTGGGTGACATCGCCACCCGCATTTTCGAGGCGTCGAGCTTCCAGGACATTACCGGCCAGCGCGTGACCAAGGTCGTGCGGGTGCTCAAGCACATTGAGGAAAAACTTGGTCAGCTGGCCGAGGCGGTGGGGGATACCCATGTCCCGGCGGCGGAAAAGGAAATCCACCTCGACGAGAAGGGTGATCCGGTCGATCCCAAGGAACTGTTGAACGGTCCGGCGCTTGAGGGTCTTGGCAACAACCAGGACGATATCGACGCGCTGCTGGCGAGCTTCGACTGACGACAGGTGATGCCCACCGGCGCGGGAGATCGGCCGTCTTCTGCCGCCAGTGACCACATGGCCGTGGGCACGGGCAGTAACGGATTGCTGCTCACACTGATGTTGTTTCTCGTTGCGCTGTTCGCGGCCCTGGTGGCCGTGGAGACGCCTCCACGGCACGATCAGCCCGATCTGCCGCCCGCGCTGAGCCTCCTCGCGCCGCACGGTGCGGTGACCCCGACCGGTATCCGGTTGACCACCCCGTTTTTCGTAACCGACTCCGCCGCCCTGACCGAGGCCGGAGTCGCTTTTCTGCCGGCAGTGTCGGCGGCCGCCCGTCGGTTGCGCGAGGGTGAGCGGCTTGCCCTCGATGTCGTCCCGCTATCCGCCGATGCCGAGCTGGCGGCGACCCGCCTGGCGACGCTGGCGACGGCCCTGAGCGCCCATGGCGTCAGTCTGCCCGATGTCGCGCTGGGGTCGGCGCGCGGGCAGGGCAATGGCATGATTCATCTACTGGCTCGGGAGGCGTGATGCTGACGCGTCGCCCCGGAACGGCCTGGCAGCTGACCTTCGCGGACATGCTGAGCCAGCTTCTGTGCCTGCTGGTGCTCGCCTACAGCCTCAAGATCCAGGCCGATGACGGTCGCTCGATGGCGCTGGCGGCCATTCGCGGTCTGTTTGGCGGGCAGGCGATCGAGGCCATGCCGCCGGCATCCCAGGCCGGCGCGGGCACGACCGCCAACTATCTGACGACCTGGTTGCAGACAAGGCTCGCCGATGCGCCGGCGCTTGCCGGGATGGCAGTCCAGCCGACGGGACAGGCGTCGCGCCTCCTCCCTGATCCCGGCCTGATCCGCGATCGCGAGGCGCTGCGCCAGCTGGCGGAAATCCTTGACCGATCGGGTCGGCGGGTGGCCATTGTGGCGATGTCGCCGACCAATGACCCGCAGGCATGGTCGCGGGCGGCGGGATCGGCGGCGATGCTTGCCCGTGCCTTGCGTGACAATGGCCTGGCGGCGATACCCCGGCTGGTTGTGCAATCCGATGGTGACGGATTGTTCATTGATGTGGAAGAAGATGGGGCATGATGTCGATAGCTGCCCGCCTGTGTGCGTCCGTGCTGATCGTCTCCCTGTCCACGCAGGCCGTGGCCGGGGCGGTGGTCCTGCGCGCGGCGGATCATGCGGATTATTCGCGGGTGGTCTTCGAATGGCCCGCGGCGGTAGAGTACAGTGTCACCTCGTCGGGGGAGCGGGCAACGGTGACGTTCCGCTCGGCCGACACCATTGATCTGGCCCGACTCAAGGGTTTTGGCCTCAAGAACCTGCGTGATCCCCGGCTCGTTCGCGAGGGCGACCGAACCACACTGAGCTTCTCGATACCCGTCAACGGTCGCCTGCATCACTACCGGTCCGGCGGCAAGATTGTCCTTGATGTGAAGGACGGCGTTCCTCAGGCACGCGCGGCCGACAAGGTGGCGGCGATTACGCCGGGGGCGGGCAACGACACATTCGTGCGCGACCAGTTGAAGGCGGTGAAGGCCGCGGCCAGCGCGCCCAAGCCGCCGCCGCCCAAATCGGCGGCGGAGATCAACAAGGCGGTCGTCGAGGAAGCGTTGCAGTCGGCGTCGGTCGAGGTCGCGCGCGGCGGCGCGGTCACGGGCAAGGTTGAGCCGATCAACGGCGGCATCGCCCTGCGTTACACGTTCACCGAGATGGTCCCGGCGGCGATCTTCGCCCGGGGCAATCAGCTTGTCATGGCCTGGCCCGGCGAGCGGGTGGTGACGACGCCGCCGCTGGAGGCGATCTCGGGGGACCGGGCGCGCCGGGTCGACCGGCTGTCCATCAGCGGTGCTACCGTGCTCAGCGTCCAGATACGGCCGGGCATCGGGGTCGGGGTCCAGCGCGAGGGCACGACCTGGAAGATCGAGATCAAGGACAGCGAAATCCTGCCACGTGAACTGATCCGGCTGGATTCGCAGTCGGACCCTGTGATGGGCAGCCGGGTCTTCGGTCATCTGTCGGAACCGTCACGGGCGATCCAGATTGCCGATCCGCTGGACGGCAAGGCATTGCTGGTGGTGCCGGCCGCCGCTGCCAGCGCCGGTGTGATGGCCGACAAGCCGTATCCCGGCGGAACCGTGCTGGCCAGCGCGCAGGGGCTGGTGGTCAAGCCATCGTCGGCCAGGGTGCAGGCGGTGACCTTCGCCAATGGTGTCGCGCTCATGGGGCTAGAGCAGGCCCGGTCGACCGACGTCGCCCAGCGTGGCTATCTCAACCGCGGCGACGGCACGGTGGCCGACGCCCGACTGATCGACCTGGCGGCCTGGCAGGGCCGTGCGGCGACGCCCTACACGGAACGCAAGGCCAAACTGCTCTATGATCTCAGCATGGCAAGCGAGGTTGACCGGGCTGAGAGGCGCTGGGCGCTCGCCCGCTTCTATCTCGGTAACGGCATGGCGGCCGATGCCGCCGGTGTTCTGGATGTCATGGCGCAGAGCGATCCCGACATTCTCAACGCGCCCGCGTTCCGGGCAACGCGCGGTGTCGCCCGCTTGCAGCTGCGACAGTTCGCCGAGGCTTACGACGATCTCGGCCAGCCCGTTCTCGACACTGAACCGGAAATGGCGCTGTGGCGGTCCATGGCGCTGGAGGCGATGGGCCGGCCGGGCGAGGCGGTGACGGCATTCGCCACCGGCGATGACGTGATTGCGCTGTATGACCCCGAGATGCAGGCGCGGTTCCGTCTTGCCGCCGTGCGTGCCGATATCGCCAACGGCGGCGGCGCGGTCGCGGCGCAGGAGCTGGCGGCGCTTGATGACAAGGCGCTGTCGCCGGGGATCCGTGCGGAGGTCGCCTACTGGCAGGGCAAGCTTGCCCTGGCGAAGGGCGATCAGGCCGGCGCTGCCGCCCAGTTCGCCACGGCGGCGAGTCTCGCCGACCGGCGCGTGACCGCCATGGCGACACTGGCGATGACACAGCAGGAACTGTCCCAGAAGAAGATTGGCAACGCCCAGGCTATTGACCGGCTGGACCGTCTGCGCTTCGCCTGGCGCGGCGACGATTTCGAGCTGGATCTGCTCGACGAACTGGCGCGGCTGTACCTCGATGGCGGGGAATTGCGCGACGCCCTGTATGCGATGCGTCAGTCCGTCAAGTATTTCAAGCCCTCGGACCGGACGCGCGCGGTTGCCGAGCGCATGGACGCGGTGTTCCGTAACCTGTTCCTCGATGGCGGTGCCGACACGCTGCCGCCAGTGCAGGCGCTGGGTCTGTACTACGACTTCCGCGATCTCACGCCGATGGGTGCCGACGGTGACGCCATGATCCGCAAGCTGGTCGAGCGGCTGGTCAGTGTCGACCTGCTGGATCGGGCGGCGTCGCTGCTTGAGCATCAGGTCAAGTATCGTCTAGAGGGCATTCCGCAGGCGGCCGTGGCAGCCCGGCTGGCGATGATCCACCTGATGAACGCGGCGCCGGACAAGGCGATTGGCGTGCTGCGGGCGACTCGCCAGCAGACCTTGCCGGACGATATCCGCCGCGAGCGCAACCAGGTGGAAGCCCGCGCGCTGCTTGACCTCGGTCAGGCCGACGAGGCCGAGGTGGTGCTGGAGGGCGACAGGTCGCCGGCGGCGCAGATGCTGCGGGCCGATGTCTACTGGAAGCTCAAGGACTGGAAGCGGCTCGCCGCCGTGCTGAACACGGTGCTGCCGGCGGCAGGGGAGACGCTGGACGAGGACGGCCGCCGGCTGGTGCTGCGCGCCGCCGTTGCGCGTACCATGCTCTCCGACGAAGCTGGCCTGGCGGCGCTTCGCCGCACCTATCGCACGCCGATGGGGCGGGATGCCCTTGGCGCCGCGTTCGACGTCATTACCACCGATACGTCGTCGGGGGTCGACAACATCGCCCAGCTCTCGGCGACGCTGGCCGAGATCGACAAGATCGACGCCTTCGTGCGGACCTATCGCGAGGCCTTCGCGCCCGACCCGGCCCCGGCAGCGGCAAGGCCCGCTCGGACGGCCGCTGCGGCGACGGGCGCGGCCGGCTGATCCGTCATCTCACAGGTCATGCCCGGCTGCCGCTGACGGCCCCGGTCGGCGGGCGTGCCGGGATCCTGTTACCCCGGACAGTTCCGACACGTCAGCGGGCCGGTCGAGTGCCGCTAACTGGCGTAACTTTGCACCAGCGACCCGGCCACGAGATGCCAGCCGTCGACAAGGACAAAGAAGATGAGCTTGAACGGTAGCGATATGGTCGCTGGCGGCAGCATCATCATGCCCATCGACATCAGGATTGACGACACCACGAGGTCGATGATCAGGAATGGCAGAAACAGCAGGAAGCCGATCTCGAAGGCGCGCCGCAGTTCGGAAATCATGAACGCGGGAATCAGCACTGTCATCGGGGTTTGCTCGACGCTCTCGACGCTGCGCTTGGACAGGTCGATAAACAGCTTGAGGTCGCTTTCCCGTGTCTGCTTGAGCATGAAGGTGCGAAACGGCGCATAAGCGCGCTGCAAGGCCTCCTCCTCGGTGATCTGCTCCTCCGTCAACGGCTTGATGCCCTGTTCCCAGGCGGCGTCGAAGGTGGGCGCCATGACGAAGAAGGACAGGAACATCGCCAGCGAGATCAGCACTGCGTTTGGCGGGGCCTGCTGGGTGCCAAGCGCGTTGCGCAACAGCGACAGCACGACGACCATGCGTGTGAACGACGTGACCGACAGCAGAATGCCGGGCGCCAGGCTGAGCACGGTCAGCAGCAGGATGATCTGTACGACCCGGCCAGTCAGCGATCCCTCGCCGAGGTTGACGGCAACCGATTGTGCCACGGCCGGTTCCGTGCCGAGCAACAGCAGGATCAGGGGCAGCAGGACGAGCAGGGGGCGTCGCATGGCTCAGTTGTCTTTCGCTCGGATGCCGGTCTCGATCACCGTCGTACCGGCCGGTTCGAGCAGCAGCAGATGTTCGACATCGTCGCGGCGCACCAGTACCAGCCGGCGACGGGCATCGACGGGGAGGGAGGCAATGACCGCCAGACGGTCGGTACGGGCCGCGCCCGGCAACGCAAGGCCGGGAATGCGATGGCCCCAGCGCCGCAGGGCATAGGCGGCGCCCAGCAGCAGGCCCAGTACGAGGGCCAGGGAGGCGACGAAGCGGAGATAGTCGACGCTATCCATTCACGGATTCCTGCGGGGGCACCGGTACATGCCCCCCGTTGGCGGCATAGACGCGCGCGAGCACGACGGCAACCGCCTCCATGGCCGGCGGGGGAATCGGGCTGTCCACTTCGAACGCTTCCAGCATCCGCACCAGTGCTGGGTCCTGCCGGACCTTGATGTCGTGGGCGAAGGCCGCGTCAAGGATCTGCTCCGCGAGGGCGCCGCGTCCCTTGGCGACCACGGTGGCGCCGTTGTCGCCCTGGCCCTTGATCGCCACGGCGGCACGGCTGAGATCATACTGACGCTCGGTATCATCGCTCATCGGTCCAGACTGCGGTGATCATGCTTAACATTCATTGAAGCACAGCCTAGCGGATATTTACCGCCTGTTAATGCTCCAGGCCGCATGCTGGCCACGGCTCTGGATGCACGAGGCGCGCTTTGGATTCCTCCTCGATACCAATCATCAAGGCGATGGCTCTGAAAATGCGCCAGCTCACCGCCCAGCAGCAGGTGGTGGCGCAAAACGTGGCCAATGCCGATACCCCGGGCTACCGGGCCCGGCAGCTGGTGGAACGCGATTTCTCGGACGTATTGGCGCGTGTCGAAGGTGGTCATGGCGCGCCGCGGGTCGGCAAGCCGCAGATCGAGGCTTCCGCCGCCTTGGTGGCGCTGGGCAGCCGTGCCGCCCGCAAGGCGGAGTCGGTGGAACAGAAGGACGTGTTCGAAACCAAGCCCAACGGCAACACCGTGGTGCTGGAAGAGCAGCTTCTGCAACTCGCGGATGTCCAGACCGAGTACACCGCCTTGACGAATTTGTATCGCAAGCAGAACGGTTTGCTGAAGACGGCCCTCGGCAAGGGCAGATGAGCGTAGGCGCCAGGAGTTAAGCAATGGAACTCGACAATGCCATGGCCATTTCCGCCTCGGGTCTCAAAGCCCAGTCGCTGCGGATGCGGGTGATCGCCGAAAACCTCGCCAACCAGGACTCGGTGGTGCCGGCCGTCGACGGCAATCCTTACCAGCGCAAGGTGGTGGTGTTTCGCGACGTGCTCGATCGCAAGACCGGCGTGCAGACGGTGAAGGTGGATCGGGTGACGGTCGATCGCTCGCCGTTCCGGCAGGAATATTCGCCGGGACATCCCGCCGCGGACGAGCGCGGCTATGTGCGCAAGCCGAACGTCGATGGACTTGTGGAGTCGACCGACATGAAGGAAGCGCAGCGCTCCTACGAGGCCAATCTCAATGCCATCGAGGCCGCCAAGACACTGACCATGCGCACCGTCGATCTGTTGCGCTGAACCGGTTGGGAGAGCTAGACCATGTCCATTCGCGCGCTTGATGCCGCCAACGCCTACGCCCAGTCGCTCGGACGCACGTCGGGTGGCCCGCTCGCCGAATCCGGTGGTCTTGACGCGCCGGCGGGGTCTGCCGGCAGCGCGTTCGGTCAGATGCTCGGCGACATGTTCACCAGCGCGGTGGATGCGACCAAACACTCCGAGGTCATGGCGGCGCGTTCGGTGGCCGGCAAGGCGGACCTGGTGGACGTGGTGACGGCGGTCAACAGCGCCGAGATGGCGGTGGAGACCCTGGTCGCGGTGCGCGATCGGGTGATATCGGCTTATCAGGAAATCATGCGGATGCCGATCTGACGCGGCCGCAGGTCTCGCGCGGGGGCGCCGTCGCGCGGGGTCAGTGCAGGCGTGGCAAGGCCTCGGCGGGCATCAGGCTGGCGACATCAAGACGTACCTGCGCGCTCAGCAGCGCCTCGCCCAGTTGACAGGCGATCTCCGCCAGCATGTCGGTCGTCATCACGCCCGTCAGCGCCTGCAGTATCAGCTGGCACCGCGCGTTGTCGCCCCGCTGCGCGCGTTCAAGCGCGGCGAGCAGACGCAGTTCATGGTCATCGACACGATGGCAGCAGGGTGTGCCGATCCTGATTCTCCGCTGCGACTGCAGGGCGATCTCCGCCAGCCACGTGCGCAGCAGGATCAGCACCCGTCTGGCCTGTTCTCCGAGCAGGGTATCGAAGGTGAGCGCGACCTGACGGTCCTGCAGGCGATCGGCGATCAGCCGGCGGATGCCCCACAACAGCAGGTGGGCGGGAGAGGGCAGTTCGATACACAGAACCACCCGATCGGAAGGTGAGGAGGTACTGAGCTGGATGGTTGAGCGTAGCGTCATCGCCGTCTCCCGCGCCGGAAGTGAGTCGTAGTGCAGTTGAGAGTGATTTGCAATAACTTCCTTGTCAATGGGCCGGCTTCGTTGCCATGGCCCCGTTGACGGTGCCACATCCGAAGGCGTAGGTCGGGTGTAAGCCTGCCTTAACCATCAGGGACCAAACTGCCGCAATGACGGGTGCCGATGTCCTCGACGTGTCGCGCGATGCGCTGCTGACGATGCTGATCGTCGCGGGACCACTGATGCTTGTCGCGCTGGTGGTCGGTCTGGGAATCGGCCTGTTTCAGGCGCTCACCCAGATTCAGGAAATGACGCTGACCTTCGTGCCCAAGATGATCACGATGGTACTGGTATTCCTCCTGCTGGCGCCCTTCATGGGGCGGATGCTGGGCGGCCTCATGGAGCGTATCGCCGAGCGCATTGTGTCGGGCTAGGTGATCCATGCCCGACTATATGAACGCGCAGATCACCGGATATTTCATCGTGTTCTGCCGGCTGGGCGCCATGCTGATGCTGATGCCGGCGGTGGGTGACGAGAATATCCCGCCGCAGGTGCGCCTGATCTTCGGGCTGCTGCTGACCCTCATCATCTACCCGACCGTCCTGATGATCCTGCCGGCGATGCCGACGACGTTCCCGGGCGTCGCCGCGCTGATCATTTCCGAAACGCTGGTCGGGCTCATGATAGGGGCGGCGGCCCGTATCCTGTTTTCCAGCATTCAGCTGACGGGCACCATCATCAGCGTGCAGTCGGGCCTGTCAGCGGCCATGGTTTTCGATCCGACGCAGGGAGCCCAAACCGTCCTGCTGGGGCGCTTTGTCGCGATGCTGGCGGTAGTGCTGCTGTTCGTCACCGAGATGCATCATCTGCTGCTGGGCGGCATGGCGCGCTCCTACGCCCTGTTCAAGCCGGGAGACGCTTTCATGGCGGGCGATTTCGCGGCGCTGGTGGTCCGGTTGCTGTCCCAGTCGTTCGAGATTGGTCTGCAGCTGGCCGCGCCGTTTCTCGTCTACGGCCTCATCTTCAACGTCGGTCTGGGGCTGCTGTCCCGGCTGACGCCACAGATCCAGGTGTTCTTCATTGCCCAGCCGCTGGGTATCCTGTTGTCGATGGGGCTGCTGCTGGCGACATTGGGCCTGATGATGACAATGTTCCTCAGTCGTTATGGCGACGCCATGCGCTCGTTCCTGGTGGGGTGATCCATGGCCGGCGAGGACGACGACGACTCCCAGAAGACGGAAGAACCCACCCAGCGCAAGCTGGATGAAGCCCGCAAGAAGGGCGAGGTTCCCCGATCAGCGGAAATGCGCCATGTCGCCATGCTCGGCGCGGGGCTGCTGGTCGCGACCATGTTCGCCGCCGGCATTGGCCGCGGTCTGGTGCCCATGTTCACCAATCTGCTCGGTCGCGCCGATGCCTACCGGCTGGATCAACAGGGTGCCCAGAATCTTGCGTTCGGCGTGGCGCAGGAGACCGGTCTGGTTCTGCTGGGGCCACTGGCGCTGCTCGTACTGGCGGCCATCGTCGGCGGCGTCATTCAGGGGCGGCCCACCATGTCGTGGGAAAAGATTGCGCCCAAATGGTCCAAGGTGGACCCGCTCAGCGGCATCAAGCGACTGTTCAGCATGAACGCCATTGTCGAGTTCATGAAGACGCTGGCCAAGTGCGCGATCATTGGTGTGGTCGGGGTGAGTGTGGTGTGGCCCTACAGCCGCCGCCTGGAGACCGCGCTGATGGGCTCAATCCCCGACATGCTGGCACTGATGGTGAGCCTCGTGGTCAAGCTGTTGCTGGCGGTGACGATCGTTGTCACCATTCTGGCGCTGGCCGATTTTGTTTACCAGCGTTTCGCCTTCACCAAGCGGATGCGCATGACCAAGCAGGAGATCAAGGACGAATACAAGCAGAGCGAGGGTGATCCGTACATCAAGGGGCGGCTGCGTCAGATCCGGATGGAACGCTCCCGCAAACGCATGATGGCGGCAGTGCCGACCGCGGACGTGATCGTCACCAACCCGACCCACTTCGCTGTTGCCCTGAAGTATGATCAGGACAGCATGGGCGCGCCCCGGGTGGTTGCCAAGGGCGTCGACAGCTTGGCCCTGCGCATCCGCGAGCTCGCGACCGAGAATGACGTGCCGATTGTCGAGAACCCGCCGCTGGCGCGGTCGCTGTACGCGGCCGTCGACCTCGACGAGGAAATCCAGCCTGAACATTACAAGGCGGTGGCCGAGGTGATCAGCTATGTGATGAAACTGCGTGGTCGGCTGCCGGCGTCGCGCAAGCCTCATTAAGACCGGCTGTCAGCCGCGCCA
Source organism: Parapedomonas caeni (assembly GCF_041060555.1). Lineage (NCBI taxonomy): Bacteria > Pseudomonadati > Pseudomonadota > Alphaproteobacteria > Sphingomonadales > Sphingosinicellaceae > Parapedomonas > Parapedomonas caeni. The sequence goes on from NZ_JBEUDS010000003.1 coordinate 202,831, forward strand.
CTCCGGACGCAGCAGACTCATCATCACCTGATCCCACCGGTCCTCGCCAACCCGGACAACCTGCCGGTTGATGCCCTCGGCACGGAAGCCGATGGCTTCATAGGCCCGTTGCGCCGCGACATTGAAAGTGTAGACCGCCAGTTCGGCACGATGGACCCAGGGTTTGGCGAACGCCTCGCCCAGCAGCCCCCGCGCGATCGGCTGAGACAGCCCCCAGCCGCGAAACTCCGGTGATACGCCGATACGGCACAGCCGGGCCGTGTCGGCGGCCTTGTCGAAGCGGACCTGGCCGTGTCCGACCAGTCGGCCATTAAGGTCGAAGGAGCGGCAGATCAGTGCCGGGTCCATGCGCATGTCATCGAGCTGACGGAGATCAAGTGGCACGGTGATATGGGGGCCGCCCCACTGCACAAGCTCGGCAAGAGAATGGAACCAGTTGCCCAGTTCCGGGTAATCGCGCCGCTCGAATGGCCTGATCGTCAGCTCGGACATTATGTTTTCCTTTTTCTCCAAGCGTATACTGATTTGGTCGTGCCAGCGCAAAGGTGCCGGTGGATTGCGATCGGTCGCCCGGCAGTGATATGGCCCTCCTGGAGGTGCCGGGGCGCCGATGGGTGGCCGCGTGACCATGGGGAGGGGAGGCGCGATTGACGCAATCATCAGGGGACTTCCTGCTGGCGCTTGATGAGGGCACCACGTCGACGCGTGCCGTGGTCTTTGATTCTGGAGGGCGCATCGTTGCGTCTGCGGGGCGCCCGCTCAGCCAGCATTACCCCCAGCCGGGCTGGGTTGAACATGATCCGCGCGAAATCTGGGACCGCACGCTGGACGCCGCGCGCGAGGCCATCGCCGCGGCCGGCGGCGTCTCGACCATTGCCGCCATCGGCATCACCAACCAGCGCGAGACGGTGGTTTTCTGGCATCGCCGGACCGGTGAGCCGCTGGCGCCCGCCATTGTCTGGCAGGACCGGCGGACTGCCGATCTTTGTCAGCAGCTGCGCGACGCCGGCCATGAACCGGCGGTGATGGCGCGCACCGGGCTGCCGCTCGACCCCTATTTTTCCGCCAGCAAGATCGCCTGGGGCCTGCGTCACTGGCCGGCAGTGGCCGCAGCCGCGCGCGCCGGCGATCTGGCCGTCGGGACGGTGGACTCATACCTGTTGTATCGGCTGACGGGTGGCGTGCACGCCACCGATGCCACCAATGCCTCACGCACGCTGCTGGCGGATATTGAGCGCTGCCAGTGGGACACCGGGCTGGCGGACCTGTTCGGGATTGATCTCGATCTCCTGCCGCGGATAACCGACAGCGCCGGCGAGCTGGGAAGTACCCTGCCGGTACTTTTCGGTCGGCCGCTGCCGATTCGCGGCATCGCCGGCGACCAACAGGCGGCGGCCATCGGTCAGGGTTGTGTCAGGGCCGGCAGTATCAAGGCGGTCGCGTCCGTCAAGGTGGTGTAATTTCGGCTGTGGCCGTGGGCCATCGTCAGGCGGCTTTGGCGGTGATGTGTAGGGGCTGATTTTCCTCCTCGATCATGGGTTGGTTGAGTTCGGCCATGCCTT
>NZ_JBEUDS010000030.1:0-40890 GCF_041060555.1 Parapedomonas caeni
CCCTTCAAAAACCTACAATGAGAAAGAGCGAAGTCGCCTCCCCGCCGAAGTCACCCTCGGCGTCAGCGACAGGCGGCGATATACCCAACCCCAAACCAAACTGTCAAAACAAATCTTGAAAGAAAAATTGCTTTTCTGTGGATATCGAAATTACACCAACAATATCAATCTATTGGATGCACGCCGCCGGAACGCGCGGCGCCGGGCGACTACTTTGGCGCGCGTTCTCGCCAAGCAGGCAGGCCCGCAGGCAGCAGCGCGCCCTGGTGACGACGCCCCCTTGCCGGCCTATGCTCACGACTCATGTGGATACGGCGATCAAAAACCCAGAATTCCAAACCCCAGGGCACCAGGGCCCGAGGCCGGCGCGCCCACGGTCTGCCCCGCCGGCCGCGCATCGGGGTCGCGCTCGGTGGCGGCATGGCGCGGGGCTGGGCGCATATCGGGGTGCTCAAGGCCATGGCCGACCTCGGCCTGGCGCCCGACATCGTCGCCGGCACCTCGATCGGCGCGGTCGCCGGCGCGGCGTTCGCCTGCGACCGGCTTGATGCCCTGGAGGCGTGGAGCCGGTCGCTGAAGGCCCTGACCTTCTGGCGCCATATGCGGCTGCGCGCGCTCGACGGGCTGTTCTCGTCCACCCAGTTCGGCCGCCTGATGCACCAGCAGCTCGGCAGTCACCGTATCGAGGATCTGCCGGTGCCGTTCGGCGTGGTGGCGGCCGATCTCGGCAGCGGTCAGGAAGTCTGGTTGCGCCACGGCGATATGGCGGAAGCCGTGCGGGCCTCGTTCGCGATTCCCGGCTTGTTCGCGCCGGTGGAGATCGAAGGCCGGCCGCTGGCCGATGGCGCCATCGTCAACCCGGTGCCGGTGACGCTGGCGCGCGCCCTTGGCGCCGATCTCGTGGTCGCCATCTCGCTGTCCGGCGAGCTGCTGCCGGGCCACTGGGGGCGGGCCGGACGCCACGGACAGCCCAACCTGTTCGGCAGCATCGCCACCGCCTTTCACATCATGCAGCACCGGCTGAACCGGGCCAGGCTGGCCGGTGACCCGCCCGACGTGCAGGTGAGCGTGGCCTGCCAGCATGTCGGCCTGATGGACTTCCAGCGCGCCGAGGAGTTGATCGCGCTGGGCGACGCCGCCCTGCGGGCGGCCGCGCCGCGAATCGAGGCCGCGCTCACCCTGCTGGCGGGCGGGCTTGAGGAACACCCGGCCTGACGCGCCGACGGAGCTCGGACGCCCGACAGCGAGACGGGGCTCAGAAGCCCATCAGCGACAGGATTTCCTTGCGCGATTTCTCGTCGTCGCGGAACACGCCCATCATGCGGCTGGTGGTCATCACCACGCCCGGCGTGTGGACCCCGCGCGCGGTCATGCAGGCATGGGTCGCCTCGATCACCACCGCCACGCCCAATGGCTGCAGGTGTGTGTTGATGCACTCGGCCACTTCGGCCGTCAGTCGCTCCTGCACCTGCAGACGGCGGGCATAGCCATGCAGCACCCGGGCCAGCTTGGAGATGCCGACCACCCGGTGGCGCGGCAGATAGGCGATGTGCGCCTTGCCGATGATCGGCGCCATATGGTGCTCGCAGTGGGACTGGAAGGGGATGTCCTTGAGCAGCACGATCTCGTCGTAGCCGCCCACTTCCTCGAAAGTACGCGCCAGATGCGCGCCGGGATCCTCGGCGTAGCCCCGGAAGTATTCGCGAAACGCCCGCGCCACCCGGCCCGGCGTGTCGCGCAGTCCCTCGCGCTCCGGATCGTCGCCCGCCCAGCGGATCATCTCGCGCACGGCATCCTCGACGCGTGGCAGGGGAATCGGCGCCAGCTCGTGACCGGGCCCGCCCTCGTCCAGATCATCGTCGCCACCGCAGCCGTGCACGCTCATGCCTTCACCCTTTCCGGCCCTGCGTCCTGATCGGGCCGGGCCCGACCGGCGCCCGGGGCGCTGTCAATTCGGAGTCAGTTACTCCACTAACATAGGCCTTATCGTCGCTCGCCCAAGCCCTGACCAGCCTGAATGCGCACGATCCGGCATATCGCGCCGCCCATCGCGATCCAGCCGGCGTCCCGGCCGACGACAAACGGCCGGAGCGTCGCCGCCCCGGCCGTTCAATGCCTGGCACGCGGTCAGCGTGTCAGAGCTTCGCGGTGAACTCCGGCACCGCCTGGAACAGGTCGGCGACCAGCCCGAAGTCGGCGACCTGGAAGATCGGCGCTTCCTCGTCCTTGTTGATGGCGACGATGACCTTGGAGTCCTTCATGCCGGCGAGGTGCTGGATCGCGCCCGAGATGCCGCACGCGATGTACAGCTCCGGCGCCACGATCTTGCCGGTCTGGCCGACCTGATAGTCGTTGGGCATGTAGCCGGCGTCCACCGCGGCGCGGCTGGCGCCCACGGCGGCGCCCAGCTTGTCCGCCAGCGGCTCGATCACGGTCTTGAAGTTCTCCGCCGAGGCCAGCGCCCGGCCACCGGAGACGATGATCTTGGCCGAGGTCAGTTCCGGACGGTCGGACTTGGAGATCTCCGAGCCGACGAAGGTGGCGACACCCGTGGCCGCCGGGCCCGACACGGCCTCGACCGCCGCCGAGCCACCGGCCGCTTCCGCCTTCGGGAAAGCGGTGGTGCGCACGGTGATGACCTTCCTGGCGTCGGTCGACTGGACGGTGGCGAACGCCTGACCGCCATAGATCGGCCGCTCGAAGGTATCGGGCGACACCACGGCGGTGATGTCCGACACCTGGGCGACGTCGAGCAGGGCCGCAACGCGCGGCAGCACGTTCTTGCCGCCGGTCGAGGCGGCCGCGAGCACGGCGTCGTAGCCGGCGGCGAGCTGCGCCACCAGCGGGGCCAGGTTTTCCGCCAGGCCGTTGGCATAGGCGGCGTCATCGGCCACCAGCACCTTGGCGACGCCGGCCACCTTGGCGGCGGCCTCGGCAGCGGCCTGGCAGCCGGCACCGGCCACCAGCACGTGGACGTCGCCGCCCAGCTTGCCGGCCGCCGTCACCACGGCGAGGGTCGCGTCCTTCAGCGACGCGTTGTCATGATCGGCGAGAACCAGCACGCTCATGCGATTGCTCCCACTTCCTTGAGTTTAGCCACCAGTTCCTCGACGGTCTTGACCTTGATGCCGGCCTGCCGCTTCGGCGGCTCGGACACCTTCAGGGTCTTGAGGCGCGGCGTCACGTCGACGCCGTAGTCCGCCGGGCTCTTCTCGGCGATCGGCTTCGACTTGGCCTTCATGATGTTCGGCAGCGAGGCATAGCGCGGCTCGTTGAGGCGCAGGTCGGTGGTCACCACCGCCGGCAGCTTCAGCGCCAGCGTCTCCAGACCGCCGTCGACCTCGCGGGTGACGTTGGCGACGTCACCGGCCACCTCGACCTTGGAGGCGAAGGTGCCCTGGGCCCAGCCGGTCAGCGCGGCCAGCATCTGGCCGGTCTGGTTGGAATCGTCGTCGATCGCCTGCTTGCCGAGAATGACCAGGCCCGGCTGTTCCTCGGCGGCGACCTTGGCGAGGATCTTCGCCACCGCCAGCGGCTCGACGACCTCGTCGGTCTTGACCAGGATGCCGCGATCGGCGCCCATGGCGAGCGCGGTGCGCAGCGTCTCGGTGGACTGCTGCACGCCGATCGATACCACCACGATCTCGGTCGCCACGCCTTTCTCCTTCAGGCGGATAGCTTCCTCGACGGCGATTTCGTCGAACGGATTCATGCTCATCTTGACGTTGGCAAGCTCAACGCCGGTCTGGTCCGATTTCACCCGGACCTTCACGTTGTAATCAACCACCCGCTTGACGGGCACCAGTACTTTCATGCCTTCGCTCCTCTCTCGGATCGGAGGGAGAGGACTTGAGACCCTCCCAATGCGCGGTTGACGTTTGCGTCAACTCGCGCGCCCGAGTCAACGCCGTCGACCTCACAATCGACTTGTTAAATTGTGCAGCTTTGTCGCAGCACCCCCGCGGTGCGTCGTTGATCGCGTTGAACAAGCCGACCCGTCGCAACCGACGACGGCCCGGACGGGCAAATATCACACTGAACGGGCATCAGCGATTGGCGCCCGGCACCCACAGCACGTCCGCCCGCCCCTTGTCATTAAGGTACCGCGCCATCACGAACAGGTGATCTGACAGGCGGTTGAGATAGTGCACCACCACCGGATTGATTGGATCCTGGGCGGCGGTCTCGGTGGCCAGCCGCTCGGCCCGGCGCACCACGGTACGAGCGAGGTGCAGGTGCGCCGAGGCCGGCGAGCCGCCGGGCAGGATAAAGGAATCAAGCGGTGCCAGTTCGGCGTTCATGACGTCGATCTCGCGCTCCAGCCGCTCGACCTGCGCCGGCAGGACGCGCAGCGCGCCCTCAAGCGCGGTGCCGGGAGTCGCCAGATCGGCCCCAAGATCGAACAGGTCGTTCTGGATACGCGCCAGCATGGCATCCGCCTCGCCGACGGTGTGCAGCCGGGCGATGCCGATCACCGAACTCGCCTCGTCCACGGTGCCGTAAGCGGCGATGCGCAGCGCATGCTTGGGCAGCCGCGAACCATCGACCAGGCTGGTTTCGCCCTTGTCGCCGCCGCGCGTGTAGATACGGTTGAGCTTGACCATGACCCGGTGCGTTCCCTCAGCCGCGGCCGGCGAGCAGCAGCAGGACGACGGCCGCGAGGATGGTCAGCCCCTGGAACAGGATGCGGTACCACATCATCTGGTTCTGCTTGCGGCCGCTCACGTCCTTGCCGGAGGCCAGCAGGTAGAGCCCGCGCCCGAGCGCGCCGACCGTCGCCAGCGCGCCCAGAATGATGATGCCGATCATGAACGTGTTCATGCCCCCCGATGTAGTGCGAAAGCCGGCCGGGGGAAAGGGCCAAGGCGTCGCGATCGCTCCCCCCGGGGGGACAGCGGTTACATCCGGCGTGGAAACGACCAGCAGTCCGGCTCGTGGTCCATGCCGATGCGCGGGTAATAGTCCCGCGCCGCCGGCGCCGCCGAGAGATAGAGCTTGGCCCGCGGACCAGCGGCCACCCGGGTCTCCTCGATCAGCCGCCGGCCAATGCCCTGGCGCTGGCAGGCGACGTCCACCGCCAGATCGGACAGATAGCAGCAGAAGGCGTAGTCGGTGATGGCGCGCGACACGCCGACCAGCCGGCCCGCGGCGCGCGCGGTGACGATGATGTCGGCCCGGGCCACCATGGTGGCCAGCCGGTCGAGGTCATCGACCGGCCGGCGTTCCGCCAGCGTCGAGCGCACCAGGATGTCGCGGAAGTCCGCCGCGGCGAGATCAGGCTCCAGGGCGTAGACGACGGTGGCGGCGGTGTCGGTCTGGGAGATGGTCATGGTGGTTGTCCTTGCGATGCGTCTCTCTCCTTCCGCTGAACCCCATCGGCGTCAAGCCGGCGCCACCCGAGGCCGGCAACAAAACGGGCGGCGCTTGCCGCGCCGCCCGCCAGGTGGTGGTCACAAGGTCTTCAGGGACAAGACGATCAGGCGGCGCGGATGTCGGCGATAAACCGCCCCACCGCCTGATGCAGGCTTTCCGCCTGGCGACCCAGATCGCCCGAGGCCTGCGCCACCTGACGCGCGGCGGTGCCGGTTTCCTCGGCGGCGACCTTCACCTCGACGATATTACGGGTGACATGTTCAGTGCCGGTGGCGGCGTGCGCGGTGTTGCTGGCGATCTCGCTGACGGCGGATGCCTGCTGCTCGACGGCGGCGTTGATGGCAAGGCTGACGTCATTGATGGTGCGCACCGCGTCGCGGATGCCCGTGATCAGGGACACGGTGTCGCCGGTACGGTCCTGGATCGATTTGACCTGGGCGGCGATCTCGCCCGTCGCCTGGGCGGTCTGCTTGGCGAGGTTCTTCACTTCCGAGGCAACGACAGCGAAGCCACGCCCGGCCTCGCCGGCGCGTGCCGCCTCGATGGTCGCGTTGAGCGCCAGCAGGTTGGTCTGGGCGGCGATCTTGGAGATCAGGTCCACCACGGCACCGATGCCCTCGGCGTCCTTCGACAGCAGACCGACCTGGGCGTTGGTGTCCTCGGCCTTGGTCACGGCGTCACTGACCAGACCCACGGTGTTGCCGACCTGGCTGCCGATCTCGCGGATCGACATGCCCATTTCCTCGGTCGCGGCGGCGACCAGCGACACATTGCCGGTGGCTTCCTCGGCGGCCTCCGCCACCGTTTCCGACAGGTCGTTGGTGCGCCCGGCAGTGGCTGACATCACGTCCGACATGGTGGCGAGCTGCTGGGCGGCGGCGGCGACGCCATCGACGACACCCTTGATCTCCGCCTCGAAGCGGTTGGCCACCTCGTCGAGCGTCGCCTTCCGGGCGGCGCGCTCCGCCTCGGCATAGGTCTCCAGCAGCAGCTCCAGATCGAACCACGCCGCGCCCTCGGCGACACGGGTGAGACGCTCAAGCAGTGCCGGCCCGTCGGCCGACAGGACCATCGGGGGCAGCAGCGGCGACGATGCCGCCACATCCGCCCGCAGCATCTCCATCAAGGCACGCGACACCGTGTAATGACAGACGGCGACCGCATAGCCCGGAATGCCCTCGGCATAAAAGGTCTGCCCCAGCCGCTGGGCTGATTCGACAAAGCCGTCGCCCCAGTCACCGGTCGCGGTACGGGTCCAGTGTGCCAGGCGCACGGCATGCACCTGCGGGTGCTTCAGGGCCGCCAGTTCGGTCCAGCCCCCCAGCTCCCCGTGCAGTCGGTCGAGCACCGGTGGCAGGATACGGGCGAAGTAATCGCGAAAACCGCTCAGAACAGTGACATCATCCTCGGTCAGACCGAATGTTGGCATCTTCTGCCGCACCAGCGGCATGATCATCTGGCTCATTGAAAAAATCCCCTAACCCCTGCGAAGTTACGCAGATCGGCCTAGCGGCAACGGCTCAATAAACCGTTAATTTTATCCGTCCGTATAGGATGATTTAACCAAATATTAATCAATTGTCGGATGCATAGTCGCCGTATCGAAGCCCGCGATCACCTCGGCCGGCGTCACGCCACGCGCGCGCAGCTCGCGCAGTGCTTCGGCACCATGGCGCTTCGCCAGGCGCTGGCCGCCGGCATCGGTGAGCATCCCGTGATGATGGTAGGCCGGCGTCGGCAGCCCCAGCACCGCCTGCAGCAGGCGGTGGATGTGGGTGGCGTGGAACAGATCCTCGCCCCGGATGACGTCGGTGACGCCTTGCAGCGCGTCATCGACCGTCACGCACAGATGGTAGCTCGCCGGTGTCTCCTTGCGTGCCAGTACCACATCGCCCAGGGCCGCCGGATCGGCGCGAATGTTGCCGGCGCGCGCGTCGTGCCAGTGGAGTTCCCCGGTACGGGCAACCGCCGCCGCCACATCGAGCCGCCAGGCGAAGGGCTGGCCGGCCTCGACGCGCGCCTGCCGTTCGGCCGCGTCGAGACGCCGGCAGGTGCCGGGGTAGAGCGGGCCCTCCGGCCCGTGCGGTGCGGCGCCGGCACGGGCGATCTCGGCGGCGATCTCGGCGCGGGTGCAGAAGCAGGGATAAAGCAGGCCGTCCGTGCGCAGCCGGTCGAGCGCCCGGGCGTAGTCGTCCATATGCTCGCCTTGACGGCGCACCGGCGTCTCCCAGCGCAGACCGAGCCAGGCCAGATCCTCGACAATGCCCGCCACATGCTCGGGCTTGCGACGGGTGGGGTCGATGTCCTCGATGCGCAGCAGGAAGCGGCCGCCGCGGCTGGCGGCATAGGTGGCGTTAAGCCAGGCCGACCAGGCATGGCCCTTGTGCAGCCAGCCGGTGGGCGACGGCGCGAACCGGGTGACGACCGGACGATGCGTGGACACCGGGGGCAGGACGGGCGGTGGGGTGGGCGGCATGGATTGCATGGTATAAGATGCACGCCGCGCGGCCAACCTGCCGCGTCAGGAGGGACGCATGGCTGCACACCGGACTATTCCGATTGCCCTGATGCTGGCGACCGCCCTGCTCACCGCCTGCGAACCGGACGCGACGCCGACGGCGACGGCGACGGCCCACCCGTTCATTCCGCCGGTGACCTTCGTCTGCGGTCCCGATGGTGGCGCGGACGCGCAGAGCGCCCTGCGCCTCGTCGTCGCCTTCAAGGACGAACACGCCGAGGTGACGTTGCCGGACGGCACCCGGCTGACGCTGCCGCAGCAGCGCGCCGCCTCGGGCTTCTGGTACGCAACGCCACGCCATGAACTGCGCGGCAAGGGCCAGGAGGCGACCTGGACCGTCGGCCGGGCGGCGCCGCTGGCCTGCCGGGCCGAGCCGCCCCCCTACTGATGCCGCCCGGCGATGCCGGGACCGTGTTGACCCTTGACGGCCCACGAGATGCCGTGGTGTCATGAGGACGACACACGAAGTGTAGTAGTTGCAGGCGTAGTGAGTTTCGAGTCGAGCGGCCGTCGCTGGCCGGCTTGAGTGCGACAAGTCCGTGCCATCCTTGCGGTCGCTGCCCAGAAGCGGAGGCGAACGCGGCATGTATCATCCCAATGTCCTGCCCAGGCTGGAACAGTGCCCGGCGCTGGTCCTCAACGCCGACTGCACGCCGCTGTCCTATTACCCGCTCAGCCTGTGGGATTGGCAGACCACCATCAAGGCGGTATTTCTCGACCGGGTGAACATCGTCGCCGAATATGAGCGCGAGATTCATTCCCCCAGCTTCGCCATGAAGCTGCCGTCGGTGATCCGGCTGAAGCAGTACATCAAGCCGGCGCGCTACCCTGCCTTCACCCGCTTCAACCTGTTCCTGCGCGACCGTTTCAGCTGCTCCTACTGTGGCGCCCGCGACGACCTCACCTTCGACCATGTGGTGCCGCGCGCCCAGGGCGGCCGCACCACGTGGGAGAATGTCACCACGGCCTGCGCGCCGTGCAACCTGCGCAAGGGTGGCCGCACCCCGCTGGAGGCGCACATGAAGCTGCGCCAGCAGCCGCACCAGCCGACAACCTTCGAGTTGCAGGAACAGGGGCGCGCCTTCCCGCCCCACTTCCTGCACGAGACCTGGCGCGACTACCTCTACTGGGATACCGAACTGGAAGCCTGAGCCTTCATCTGGCGACGCCATCGCACCGCCCGCCGGCGCCGCGTGCTCAGTCGTGGGCCGGGGTGACGCGGGCGATCCACGGGTCGGTGAGGTCTTCCAGCACCAGGTCGAGGCATTCGACCTCCAGCCGGATCGCCGGGCCGCCGGCGAAGGTCAGCGCCAGTGCCGCCGCCTCGTCCGCGCCCGGTTCAACCGTCACCGCCAGCAGGTCGAGCACATGCGGGATGGCGGCGGTCGCCGCCGCCTCGGCCGGCCAGTCGCGCCGCTGCGCCTTCAGCACGCCCTCGATGCGCAGCGCCGCCCGCACCCGCGTCGGCGCCGGGCGCTTTTCCTCCCAGCGGTAGCGGTTCATCAGCAGCACCAGCCGGCGGGCGCGCGGGTCGAAGGCGACCTCGGCGGGCAGTACCGCCGCGTCCTGCACCAGCGCCGAGATCACCGCCACGTCGTCGACGGACTGGGCCAGCAGTCGCAGCGCCGGCGCCATGGTTATTCGCCGCCCGCGCGTTCGATGTCGGCGCCGACCGCCTGGAGCTTCTCCTCCAGCCGTTCGTAGCCGCGATCGAGGTGGTAGATGCGGCTGACCGTGGTCTCGCCACGGGCGGCAAGGCCAGCGATCACCAGGCTCATCGAGGCGCGCAGGTCGGTCGCCATCACCGGCGCGCCGGTAAGATATTCGACGCCGCGCACGAAGGCCGAGCGACCGCGCACCTGGATATCGGCGCCCATGCGCGCCAGTTCCGGCACGTGCATGTAGCGGTTCTCGAAAATGGTCTCGGTGAGCACGCTGGCGCCGTCGGCCAGCGTCAGCATGGCCATGAACTGGGCCTGCATGTCGGTGGGGAAACCGGGATAGGGCGCGGTGGTGACCGAGATGCCCTTGAGAGAGCCGCCCTTGCGGGCGACCTTCATGCCGTCGCGGGTGGTGGTGATGGCGACGCCGGCCTCGTCGAACGCCTCGATGACCGAGCCCAGCGTGTCGACGCGGGCGCCCACCAGCTCCAGCTCGCCGCCGGTGATGGCGGCAGCACAGGCGTAGGAACCGGCCTCGATGCGGTCCGGCATCACCGCGTAGGTGGCGCCGTGCAACCGCGTCTTGCCCTGGATGATCAGCCGTTCGGTGCCGATGCCCTCGATGTCGGCGCCCATCGCCTGCAGACACAGCGCGAGGTCGACGATTTCCGGCTCGCGGGCGGCGTTCTCCAGCACCGTCTCGCCGTGCGCCAGCGTCGCGGCCATCAGCAGGTTTTCCGTGGCGCCCACCGAGACGAACGGAAAGCGCACCACGGCGCCCTTCAGCCCGTCCGGCGCCGCCGCCTTGACGTAGCCTTCGGTCAGCTCGATGCGGGCGCCCAGATGCTCCAGGCCTTTCAGGTGCAGGTCGATCGGCCGGGTGCCGATGGCGCAGCCGCCGGGCAGGCTGACCGTCGCCTCGCCGCAGCGGGCCAGCAGCGGCCCCAGCACCAGCACCGAGGCGCGCATCTTGCGCACGATGTCATAGGGGGCGACCGTCGAGGTGATCCGCCCGGCCTTCAGCGTCATCACCCGGCCGAACTCCTCCGGCCGGCTGCCCTCCAGCGTCAGCGACACGCCGTGCTGGTTCAGCAGGTGGCTGAAGGTGTCGATGTCGGCCAGCCGCGGCAGGTTGCGCAGCGTCAGCGGCTCCTCGGTGAGAATCGCCGCCGGCATCAGCGTCAGGGCGGCGTTCTTGGCGCCCGAGATGGGCAGGCGACCGGCGAGCGGCTTGCCGCCGCGAATGATGATCTTGTCCATGACCCGCTCTTATCGCGGCGCACCGTTCGCCACAAGCGCCGCGCACCCCCTCAGGCAATGGTGGTGCCGCCGTCGACGACGATCGCCTGGCCGGTGACATAGGTGCCGGCCGCCGACGCCAGGAACACCGCCGCGCCGGCGATTTCGTCCGGCTGGCCGATGCGCTGGAGCGGGGTGGTGGCGGTGATGTGCTTCAGTGTGTCCGGGTTCTCCCACAGCGCGCGGGCGAAATCGGTCTGGATGAGGCCCGGCGCGATGCAGTTGACGCGGATATTGTGCCGGCCGAACTCCACCGCGAGGTTGCGGGCGAGCTGGAAGTCGGCGGCCTTGGAGACATTGTAGGCGCCGATGATCGACGATCCCTTCAGGCCGCCGATGGACGAGACGATGATGATGGCGCCGTCGCGCCGTTCGATCATCTGGGGTGCTGCCATCTGGATCAGCCAGTGGTTGGCGATGACGTTGTTTTCCAGAATCTTGCGGAACTGGTCGTCCTCGATGCCGCCCATCGGGCCATAGTAGGGGTTGGTGGCGGCGTTGCAGACCAGGATGTCGATGCGGCCGAAGGCGGCCAGGGTCTCGTCCACCAGCCGCTGCAGGTCTTCCTTGGCGGAGATGTTGGCGGGAATGGCGATGGCGCGGGCCTCGCCATGGCCGGCGTTGATCGCCTCGGCGACCTCCTCGCACGGGCCGGCCTTGCGCGAGGAGATGACGACGCGGGCGCCCTGTTCGGCCATGCGCTCGGCGATGGCCCGGCCGATGCCGCGCGAGGACCCGGTGATGACGGCCACCCGGCCGGTGAGATCGAACAGGCTCATGGCGCCTTCTCCCCTAGTGGTTACCTGCTGTGGCTACCCCGTTGGCGTTGCCCATTGACTTTGACGGGCCGGACTCCTTGTATCGGGCTCCTGAGGCGCGCTCAATCTTCTCTGTGGCCGCGTCCGCCCTATCTGTTCCGTATCCCGGGGAGTTTTGCCATGACTGCTGTTCAATCGCGCGAAGTGCATCTCAAACGCCGCCCGGTCGGCCTGCCGCAGCCGGCCGATTTCGCCATCCAGACCGTGACGCTGGGACCGCCCGCCGCCGGCGAGGTGCTGGTGCGCAATCACTGGATGTCGGTCGACCCCTATATGCGCGGCCGCATGTACGACCGGCCGAGCTACGTGCCGCCGTTCGCGCTGGACGAGGTGATGCTGGGCGGCGCCGTCGGCGAGGTGGTGGCGTCGGCCGATCCGTCGCTGGCGGTGGGCGACCTGGTGCTGTCCCTGCTGGGCTGGCGGGAGTGGTCGCAGGGTCCGGCCTCGGCCTTCCAGAAGCTGCCGCGCCTGCCCGGCGTGCCGGAGGAGGCGTTCCTCGGCGCGCTCGGCATGCCGGGGCTGACCGCCTATGCCGGCCTGCTCAAGATCGGCGACCCCAAGCCCGGCGATACGGTGTTCGTCTCCGGCGCCGCCGGCGCGGTGGGCTCGATGGTCTGCCAGATCGCCAAGATCAAGGGCTGCACGGTGGTTGCCTCGGCCGGCTCCGACGCCAAGTGCGACTGGCTGCGCTCGGTGGGTGTTGACCATGCCATCAACTACAAGACAGCGCCCAGCCTGCTGGCGGCGGTGAAGGCGGCGGCGCCCAAGGGTATCGACGTCTATTTCGACAATGTCGGCGGCGAGCATTTCGAGGTCGCCATCGAGTGCGCCCGGCCGTTCGCCCGCTTCGTCGAGTGCGGCATGATCGCCGAGTACAACGCGGCCGAGGCCCCGCCGGGGCCGCGCAACCTCATGCAGATCGTCGGCAAGAGCCTGAAGATCCAGGGGTTCATCGTCACACAGTTCGCCGATCTGCAGCCGCAGTTCCTCGCCGAGGCCGGCCAGTGGGTGGCCGAGGGCCGCATCAGGTGGGAGCAGACGGTCGAACACGGCATCGATAACGCGGTGGCGGCCTTCCTCAAGCTGTTCTCCGGCGGCAATACCGGCAAGATGCTGGTCAGGCTGGCCGACTGAACCGGGAGCACCAGGCATGAGCGACAGGAACGCAGGCGCCGGCGTGGGCGCCTTCGACCGGGCGACGGCGCTGACCCCCGACGGGGCGGACGGCTGGGTCGGCCATACCGACAAAAGCTACTGGAACATGCTCGGCCCCTATGGCGGCTGGTCGGCGGCACTGCTGCTCAAAGCGGTGCTGAACGACCCGCGGGCGCGCGGCGCGCCAATCTCGGCGACGGTGAGCTTCTGCGGCGCCATCGCCGACGGCCCGTTTCGCATCCGCACCCGCCTGGTGCGGCGCAACCGGTCGACGGACTTCTGGGCCGCCGAGCTGTGCCAGGGTGCTGCCGAGGGCGGTGGCGAGGGGGCCGGCGAGCAGGTGTGCGGCCAGATTCTCGTCACCATGGCCGAGCGGCGGGAGACGGCGGGCTTCACCCAGGGCGAGCGGCCGTCCTGTCGTCTGCCGGAAGAGCTGGCGCCGGTGCGCGGCGGCTCCGGCTTCCCCTGGTTCGAACGCTACGACATCCGCTGGGCGGCCGGCCGGCCGTTCAAGGGCACCGGCGACACCCGTTCCCTGACCTGGGTGCGCGATGTCGAGGCGCGGCCGCTCGACCATCCGCTGCTGCTGTCGATCTGCGACACCGTGCTGCCGCGGGTGTTCTTCCACCAGCAGACGCCGTCGCCCATCGCCACGGTGACGCTGAACGCCTATTTCCACGCGACGCCGGAGGAAATTCACGCCGTCGCTGGCGACTGGCTGCTGCTCAGCGCCACCGGCCGGCGGGCGCATCAGGGCTTCTTCGACCATCAGGCGACGCTGTGGAGCCGCGACGGCACGCTGATCGCCACCACCGAGCAGCTGGCCTGGTACCGCTCGGCCGAGACCGCCTGAGGGCGGCGCAGCCTAGAGTCGCGGCAGGGTGACGCCGCGCTGGCCCTGATACTTGCCGGCGCGGTCGGCATAGCTGACCTCGCAGGGCTCGTTACCTTGCAGGAACAGGAACTGGCAGGCGCCCTCGTTGGCGTAGACCTTGGCCGGCAGTGGCGTGGTGTTGGAGAACTCCAGCGTCACATGACCCTCCCAGCCCGGCTCCAGCGGCGTCACGTTGACGATGATGCCGCAGCGGGCATAGGTCGACTTGCCGAGACAGATCACCAGCACATCGCGGGGAATGCGGAAATACTCGACGGTGCGGGCGAGCACGAACGAGTTGGGCGGGATGATACACACCGCCTGCTGGCGGTCGACGAACGAGGCCGGCGAGAAGTCCTTGGGGTCGACCACCGCGTTGTCGACGTTGGTGAAGATCTTGAACTCGTCGGCCACCCGGGCGTCGTAGCCGTAGGACGACAGGCCGTAGGAGATGCCCTCGCGCTTCTGGCCGTCGATGAACGGCTCGATCATGCCCTGTTCCAGCGCCAGCTTGCGGATTGCCTTGTCGGAAAGTACGGCCATGTCCTGCCTGTCTTTGAGGTGTTTGTCCTGCTGCCTCTAGCCTGTCGATGCCGCGCCGACAACTCGGGGGCTGTGGCGGCGCCCTACCCCCGGATATGCAGCACGCAGATGAGGGTGAACAGCCGGCGCGCGGTGTCGAAGTCCACCTCGATCTTGTCGGCCATGCGTTCCTGCAGCATCTCGGCGGCGTCGTTGTGGATGCCGCGCCGGCCCATGTCGATGGCCTCGATCTGGCTCGGCGAGGCGTTGCGGATCGCCTGGTAGTAGCTGTCGCAGATGGCGAAATATTCGCGGATGATGCGGCGAAACGGGCTCATCGGCACCACCACCGTCTCCAGCGGCTCGCCGTGCTCGGTGGCGATGTCGAGCGCCAGCCGGCCGTCCTCCACCCGCATCACCAGCTTGTAGGGGCCGGCATAGCCGCCGGGATACGCGGTGCGCGGGGCGAAATGATTGCCCTCCAGCAGGTCGAAGATCGCCACGCGCCGTTCCTGCTCGACATCGGCGTTGCGCCACAGGATGGTGCGCTCGTCGAGGTCGACGCTGACGATCCGCTGGGTCGATGGCATCCGGCTCATGATGTCTCATTAGCAGAAAATGCGGCGGACGCATGGCGTTTGTGCGCCCGGATCGCGCCGCGACACGCCAATTGGTTCGTTTCACAAATCGTTTGCGATTATACAAAAGCCGCATGTCGCGCTCGCGGCCCGCGCAGTAAATCGGGCGCGATCATGTCTGCCGTGTGCTTTGGGGAGCGCCATGTCCGAAATCCAGATGCCGGGAATCGCCCTGTCGGAGGCGGAACTGGCCGCCCGCATCCGTCATGCGCCGACGCGCGCCCGGATCGCCAGCCCGGAGGTGGCCGCCGGCCACATCCGCGATGGCATGACCGTCGGCATGAGCGGCTTTACCCGCGCCGGGGAGGCCAAGGCGGTGCCGCTGGCGCTGGCGGCGCGGGCGCGTGCCGAGCCGCTGAAGATCACCCTCATCACCGGCGCCTCGCTGGGCAATGATCTCGACAAGACGCTGGTGGAGGCCGGCGTGCTGGCCCGGCGCATCCCCTTCCAGTCGGACCCGGCGCTGCGCCGGGCGATCAATGATGGCTCGGTGATGTTCGTCGACCAGCATCTGTCGGAGACGGTGGAGATGCTGCGCACCGGCCAGCTGGGGCCGGTGGACGTGGCGGTGATCGAGGCGGTGGCGATCACCGAGGACGGCGGCATCGTGCCGACCACCTCGGTCGGCAACTCGGCGAGCTTCGCCATCCTCGCCGACAAGGTGATCGTCGAGATCAACCTGTCGCAGCCGCTGGCGCTGGAGGGGCTGCACGACATCTACATTCCCAGCCGCCGGCCGACCCGCCAGCCGATCCCGCTGGTCCATGTCGATGACCGCATCGGCGCCACCGCCATCCCCATCGATCCGGCCAAGATCGCCGCCGTGGTCATCACCCGCAAACTGGACAGTGCCGCCAACATCGCCGCCCCCGATGCCGATACCCGCGCCATCGCCGGTCATCTGGTGGAGTTCCTCGGCCACGAGGTGGCGCGCGGCCGGCTGGGCAATGCCTTGCAGCCGTTGCAGGCCGGCATCGGCACCATCGCCAACGCGGTGCTGCACGGACTAATCGACTCGCCGTTCGAGCAGCTGACCATGTATTCGGAGGTGTTGCAGGACAGTACCTTCGACCTCATCGACGCCGGCAAGATGGTGTTTGCCTCCGGCTCGTCCATCACCCTGTCGGCGGCCCGTTACGCCGAGGTGATCGAGCGCATCGAGCAGTACAAGTCCCGCCTGGTGCTGCGGCCGCAGGAGATCAGCAACCACCCGGAGATCATCCGCCGGCTGGGGCTCATCTGCATCAACACGGCGCTGGAGTTCGATCTCTACGGCAACATCAACTCGACCCATGTCGGCGGCACCATGATGATGAACGGCATCGGCGGCTCGGGGGACTTTGCCCGCAACGCCTATCTGTCGGTGTTCGTCACCAAGTCGATCGCCAGGGAGGGCGCCATTTCCAGCGTGGTGCCGATGGTCAGCCACGTCGACCACTGCGAGCACGATGTCGACATCGTGGTCACCGAGCAGGGGCTGGCCGACCTGCGGGGTCTTGCCCCGCGCGAGCGGGCCCGGCTGATCATCGACAACTGCGTCCACCCGCTCTACCGCGACCGGCTGGCGGACTATTTCGCCCGCGCCTGCGCCCGGGGCGGCCACACGCCCCATGTGCTGGAGGCGGCGCTGTCGTGGCACACCGCGCTCGCCCGCCACGGCAGCATGAAGCCCGACGCCTGAGGCGTCATTTGGGGTCCGACGCCTGAGGCGATCGCGATCTAGCGGCGATCGCTGAAGAAGGCGCGCAGCAGCGCGGCGGCGGCGGTCTCGCCGATGCCGCCATAAACGTCGGGCCGGTGATGGCAGGTCGGCTGGCTGAACACCCGCGCCCCGTGCTCGACACCGCCGCCCTTGGGGTCGGCGGCGCCGAAATACAGCCGGCGCAGGCGGGCGAAGGAAATGGCGCCAGCGCACATCGGGCAAGGCTCCAGCGTCACATAGAGATCACAGCCGGTCAGCCGCTCGTCGCCCAGGGCGGCACAGGCGGCGCGGATCGCCAGCATCTCGGCGTGCGCCGTGGGGTCGGCGAGTTCACGGGTGCGGTTGCCGGCCCGCGCCAGCACCCGGCCGCCGGCGTCGACGATGACCGCGCCTACCGGCACCTCGCCGCGCGCCGCCGCCGCCTGCGCCTCGCCCAGCGCCATGTCCATGAAGCCTGTCATGCGCCCAGTCTAGAAGACGGCGCGCGTCGCTCAAGCCTCGGCGGCGCGGCTGGCGCGCTTGCGCTCGTGCGGATCGAGGTGGCGCTTGCGCAGGCGGATGTTCTTGGGCGTCACTTCCACCAGCTCGTCGTCGCCGATGTAGGCGATCGCCTGCTCCAGCGTCAGCTTCTTGGGCGGCGTCAGGCGAATGTTGTCATCCTTGCCCGAGGCGCGGAAGTTGGTGAGCTGCTTGGCCTTGAGCGGATTGACGTCGAGGTCCTGCTCCTTGGCGTTCTCGCCGATGATCATGCCCTCGTACACATCGTCGCCCGGCTCGATCATGATCGGGCCACGCTCCTCCAGCGCCGCCAGCGCGTAGGCGACGGCCTGGCCGGCGCCGTTGGAGATCATCACGCCGGTCAGGCGGCCGCCGATCGGACCCTTGTAGGGACCGTAGCTGTCGAACAGCCGGTTCATGATGCCGGTGCCGCGGGTGTCGGAGAGGAACTCGCCGTGGTAGCCGATCAGGCCGCGCGACGGCGCCCGGAAGGTGACGCGGGTCTTGCCGCCGCCGGACGGCCGCATGTCGGTCATCTCGGCCTTGCGCAGGCCCATCTTCTCGACGACGACACCGGCGAACTCCTCGTCGACGTCCACCTGCACGGTCTCGAACGGCTCGGTCCGGTTGCCGTTCTCGTCGGTCATGAACAGCACGCGCGGCCGGCTGATCGACAGCTCGAAGCCTTCGCGGCGCATGGTCTCGATCAGCACACCGAGCTGCAATTCACCACGGCCGGCGACCTCGAAGGCGTCCTTGTCGTGCGATTCGGTGATGCGGATGGCGACGTTGCCTTCCGCCTCGCGCATCAGCCGGTCGCGGATCATGCGGCTGGTCACCTTGTCGCCGTCGCGGCCGGCCAGCGGACTGTCGTTGACGGCGAAGGTCATGGCCAGCGTCGGCGGGTCGATCGGCTGGGCCGGCACCGCCTTGTCGAGTTCGAGATTGCCGATGGTCTGGCCGACGGTGCCGGTGGTCAGGCCGGCGATGGCGATGATGTCGCCCGCCTTCACTTCCTCGACCGGCACGCGCTCCAGGCCACGATAGGTCAGCAGTTTGGAGGCCCGCGCCTGCTCGATCACCTTGCCGTCGATGTCGATGACCTTGATCGGGTCGTTGACCTTGAGGCGGCCCTGCTGGACGCGGCCGGTCAGCACACGGCCCAGAAACGGCTCGCGGTCGAGCAACGAGGCCAGCATGGCGAACGGCGCGTCGGTGGAACCGACATTGGGGGTCGAGACGTGACGGACGATGAGGTCGAACAGCGGCGACAGGTCACCCGAGCGGACATCGGCGGTGTCGCCGACATAGCCGCCACGGCCCGAACCGTAGAGCACCGGGAAATCGAGCTGCTCGTCATTGGCCTCCAGCGCCACGAACAGGTCGAACACCTCGTTCAGCACCTCGTCGGGGCGGCCGTCCGGGCGGTCGATCTTGTTGACGACGACGATCGGCTTCAGGCCCAGCGCCAGCGCCTTGCCGGTGACGAACTTGGTCTGCGGCATCGGGCCTTCGGAGGCATCGACCAGCAGGATGACGCCGTCGACCATCGACAGGATGCGCTCGACCTCGCCGCCGAAGTCGGCGTGGCCGGGGGTGTCGACGATGTTGATGCGGGTGCCGTTCCACTCGACGCTGGTGCACTTGGCGAGAATGGTGATGCCGCGTTCCTTTTCCAGGTCGTTGCGGTCCATCGCGCGCTCTTCGATGCGCTGGTTTTCGCGGAAGGTGCCGGACTGGCGGAACAGCTGGTCGACCAGGGTGGTCTTGCCGTGGTCGACGTGGGCGATGATGGCGACATTGCGCAACGACATGGGTTCTCTCGGTGCTGGCCCCGGAAAACAACCGGCGGCTGGGCAAAAAATATGGCCTGACCGGGGCGCAACTCGCGCACCCCGCCAGACCTTTGGCGGCGCCTATACACGATTCTACCGCACCGCAGCAAGGAGATTGCGCGACGGCGTCGGGGCCTGCCACGGGTGCGCGTCAACCCGCGGCGGCATCACCGCGCTCACGCCGACAGTCGGTCCGGCAGCTTGTCCTGGTCGATCAGCACCTTGAACTGGTCGGCGGTGAGCGGCTTGCAGAACAGGAAACCCTGGAAGGCCGGGACACCCTCGGCACGCAGGATGACGAGCTGCTCGCGTGTCTCGACGCCCTCGGCGATTACTGCCATCTTCAGTGACTTGGCCAGCCCGACGATGGACCGGATCAGCGCCCGCGACAGCGGGTTGGTCTCCAGGTCCATGACAAACACCCGGCCGATCTTCAATTTGTCGAACTTGAAGCGGTTGAGATAGCTCAGGCTGGAATAGCCGGTACCGAAATCGTCGAGTGAAATGCGTACACCCAGCCGTCGCAGCGCCTTGAGCGTCGCCATGGTGGCATCCGTCGCCCGCAGCAGCACCGTCTCGGTGACTTCCAGTTCCAGACATTTGGCCGGCAGGCCGCTGGTCTCCAGCGCCCGCCACACCATGCGTTCGAGCTTGGGGTCGCGAAAGTGCTCGGGCGACAGGTTGACCGACACAAACAGCTCGGGCCAGGTCCTGGCGGTCTTGCAGGCGAGGTTGAGAATCTGCTCGGTGAGCTGACGGACGAGGCCGAGATCCTCGGCGATCGGCACGAACTGCGGCGGCGGAATCAGGCCGCGGGTGGGATGGTTCCAGCGCACCAGCGCCTCGGCGCCGATCACTCGCGCGCCCTCGAACATCGGCTGGAAGGCCAGCTCGATCTCGTCGGTACCGATGGCGGCGCGCAGCGCCTCGCCGAGGTCGCGGCGCAAGCGTACATTGGCATCCAGTCCCGGCTGGTAGAAGCGGTAGCAGTTGCCACCCTCGGCACGCGCCTGCTGCAAGGCCAGTTCCGCCCGACCCAGCAGTTCGTCACGGTTGAGGCCATCAACCGGCGCCACCGAGATGCCGACCGACAACCTGACCCGGATGTCGGCGCCACCGTCGCCAAACGGCTGGTCGCCAATCTGCATCAGGCGTCGCGCCAGTGCCTCGGCGCCGGCCGGCTGCACCGCCGATGTCTGGATGATGACAAAGGAATCGCCTTCGAGCCGCGCGACGACATCCTCCGGACGCGCCAGCGCCTTGAGCTGGCTGGCAAAGGCGATCAGCAGCTGATCGGCGCCGGCATGGCCGAGCTTGGCGTTGATGTCGCGGAAGCCGTCGATGTCGAGCAGCAGCACCCCGGCGGCACCACGCCCGGCAACGATCTGGTCCAGCGCATGATCCAGTTG
Source organism: Parapedomonas caeni (assembly GCF_041060555.1). Classification (NCBI taxonomy): domain Bacteria; kingdom Pseudomonadati; phylum Pseudomonadota; class Alphaproteobacteria; order Sphingomonadales; family Sphingosinicellaceae; genus Parapedomonas; species Parapedomonas caeni. The sequence continues at coordinate 20,303 of NZ_JBEUDS010000030.1, forward strand.
CTGGGCCATGTGGGCGCGGTTGGGCAGACCGGTCAGCTTGTCGGACTGCACCAGCCGGTCGATCTCCGACTGGCTGCGCGACAGCGCCCGCGACGACCGACGGAACGCCAGTACCACCAGCGCCGCCAGCAGACCAACCGCCAGTCCGGCAAACCCCAGCATCGGCAGCAGCCGCCGTGTCAGTTCGGCGCCGGGGTGTGGCTGATCCCAGGTCAGCGCCCCGATCATCCCGCCGCCGAGTCCGACGACCGGCAGGGTGGGCTGCGTGCCGGCAGCGGCATGGCTGGCGGACGATGTCGACTCTGCGTCCGCCGGCGCGGCTTCGGCCCCCGGCTTCGCGTCAGCCGCCGGGTCACCGGCCTGTTCCCGCGCGGCTGCACTGTGCCATGCCAGCTTGCTGATGAGATGATCGTTGGCGATCCGCCGCAGCAGCCGTTCATCCAGGGTGACAACGCTGACAACCAGGTAGGCGCCCGTCGCCGGCACGCTGACGCCGCCCTTGTCGGGCACCATCTTGGAGATGGCGATGATCGAGGCCTGCTCCTGGAACAGCAGCAGGCCACTGACCGCCCCCGGCTGATTGACCGGCTGCTGCCGCAGCCGCCGCAGCAGCGGGGCGACACGCGAATGCAGCGCCAGGAACGCCTCGGGCCGTGCCCTGGTGCCATGATCGAGAGCAATGACCGGCTGGTTCCGCTCGTCGAGCAGAAACACCCAGTCATGCTTGAATTCATGCTGGAGAATGGCCGCCACATTGGGCACGAACCAGTCCGCGTTGAAGGTGATCGCGGTGTTGCTGACCCCCTCGTCCCACAGGACCAGACCACGCTGTTCGGTGACGACCCGCTCCCGCTCGTTGGCGATGCCGCGTTCAACATGGGTGCGCGCCAGATCAAGCGCCTGGGCGTTCTGTTGCTGCCCCATCCAGTAGACCGCGCCGGCCATCAGCAGCAACGACAGGCCGATCAGCCCCGCCATCGGCAGCACCAGCAACAGCCAGACCCGCGCCGAAGCGGATGGCGCCGTACTGCGAGAGCGGTTTTTCTGACGACTCAACGGGATACCCTGCGACGAATTCACACGGCACCGTGCCATCGCAAGGTTAAGAAAACGCTTAGTCCCGCCGCGCGCACGCCCCGTCGAAGCCGTCGCGCCGGCCGGTCATGGCCGCCCTCAGGCCTCCGGCAGCGACTGACGCCACGGGCGTACCGTGACGCTGGCGAACAGGCCGGCCTCGGCATAGGGATCGGCCGCCGCCCATGCTTCCACCGCCGCCTGCGATTCCATGTCGACGATGATCAGCGAACCGATGGGCTGGCCGGCGGCGTCGAGATACGGCCCGGCGATCACCAGCGCCGCGCCCAGCGCCTTCATGCGGTCGAGATGGACCGGACGGTTGGCCAGCCGCACGGCGAGCGAATCGGGCTTGTCCCAGGCTTCAATGACAAACAGCGGCATCGGCGATCCTCCAGTGCGGGTAAACGGCGCCCCTGCCTAGCCCGCCGGGGCGGCGAGGCCAAGACCGGGCATGCCGGCGGCTTGCCATCTCGCCACGTGGCGACTAGGCGTGTCGGCATGTTGCAGCGCACCGTGAGACAGGCATGCTGAAGCCGGCATTCTGGAAGCTGGGTCGATCCCTGAAGCTCGGGTTGGGGCTGGCCCTGCTGGTCGGCCTGGCCGGCGCCGGCGAATGGGCCAGTCACCGCCTGCCGCTGGGCCTGCCCGGCGCCATTCTCGGCCTGCTGGCCTATCTGGCGTTGCTGGCCGCCAGCCCGCGCATCCACGCCTGGACCGGCGAGGCCGCCGAGCGGCTGCTGAAAGTGCTGGGCATTCTCATCACCCCGGCGGCGGTCGGACTCGCCACCCACACCGATGCCATGGCCAGCGAGCTCGGGCGCATCGTCATCGTGCTGGTGGTGAGCACGCTGGCCACCGGGCTTGCCACCTGGGCCACCTTCCGGCTGGTGACGTCATGGCGGCGCTGATGCCGGCCGTGCTGGCGATCGTCGCCACCGTCGGCGCCTATCTGCTGGCGCAGCGGCTGGCGGCACTCGCCCGCCATCACCCGGTCGCCAATCCGGTGGCGATCGCCGCCCTGCTGGTGCTGGCATTGCTGTTTGCCCTGCGGCTGCCGGTGGAAAGCTACATGACCAGTGCCCAGCCGCTGCGCTGGCTGCTGGCGCCCGCCACCGTCGCGTTCGCCCTGCCGATCTACCGCCAGCGGGCGGCCATCGTGCGCGCAGGCCCCGCCCTGCTGGCGGCGCTGGTGGTTGGCTCGACGGTGGGCATCGTCTCGGCAGTGGCCACCGCCAGGCTGCTGGGGCTTTCCGCCGCCACCACCAAGGCTCTTTCAACCAAGTCGGTCACCAGTCCGTTCGCCATCGCCCTGATGGAGCGACTGGGCGGACCGGCCGACCTCGCCGCCGGGCTGGTGATCGTCACCGGGCTGGTGGGCGTCGCCCTGCTGCCGCTGGTGCTGCGCCGCCAGCGCGACCGCGACCCCGACGGCTACGCGCTGGCGCTGGGCATGGCCGCCCACATCGTCGGCAACCAGCATGTGGCGCAGGCGGCGCCGCAGTCGCTGAGCATGGCGAGCCTGGCCCTGACGCTGGCCGGCCTGTTCACCACCCTGATCCTGCCACTGCTGTGGCCGTGGATCGCCGGATGAGGCGGGCCCGGGTCTTGACCCGCGACCCGGCCTGTGGCGAGGAAGCAGCATGACCGACGCATCCGCTCTCGACCGCCCGACCACCCCCGCCGCCGCCACGCCGACGCCCACCACGCCGGCGCCGGCCATTCTGGCGGGCGACCGCCGGGCGCTGGCCAAGGCGATCACGCTGATCGAATCCAGCCGGCCAGACCACGAAGCGCAGGCCCAGGCGCTGCTCGCCGACATCCTGCCGCACACCGGCCGGGCCATCCGCGTCGGCCTGTCCGGCGCGCCGGGCGTCGGCAAGTCGAGCTTCATCGAGGCCTTCGGCAAGTTCCTCATCGAGGCCGGCCTGAAAGTGGCGGTGCTGGCGATCGATCCCTCCTCGACCCGCTCCGGCGGCTCGATCCTCGGCGACAAGACCCGCATGGAGCAGCTGTCGGCCGATCCGCGCGCCTTCATCCGCCCCTCGCCGTCAGGCGGCTCGCTGGGCGGCGTCGCCCGGCGCACCCGCGAGGCGATGCTGCTGACCGAGGCCGCCGGCTACGACGTGGTGCTGGTGGAGACGGTGGGTGTCGGCCAGTCGGAAACCGCGGTGGCCGACATGGTGGACATGTTCGTGGTGCTGGTGTCGCCGGGCGGCGGCGACGAGCTGCAGGGCATCAAGCGCGGCATCATGGAGCTGGCGGACCTGGTGGTGGTGACCAAGGCCGATGGCGACCTTGAGCCGGCCGCCAAGCGCGCCCAGGGCGAATATCGCGCCGGCCTGCACCTGATGCGCCCCAAGACGCCGGGCTGGACGCCGCACGTGCTGCTGACCTCCTCGGTGTCGGGGCGCGGCCTCGACAACGTCTGGCAGCAGATCGGCAAGCATCACGACACGCTGGCGGCCTCGGGCGAACTGGCACGGCTGCGCCGGGCGCAGGCGCGCGCCTGGATGTGGACCGAGATCGAGGACCAGCTGGGCCGGCGCTTCCGCGCCCACCCGGCGGTGGCTTCCCGGCTGGCCGAGCTGGAAGCGGCGGTCACCGAGGGCCGGATGCCGCCCACCGCCGCCGCCCAGGCGCTGATCGCCGCCTTCGAGCCGGGCTGACGCCCGGCCCGGCAGTGGCGCGCCCCGGCCCCGCTCAGTCGTCCTTGCCGGTGACCACCAGCTTGCGGGCTTCCTCGATGAACTTGCGCTCGGCCTCGGGGTCCTTGTCGCGCAGCAGCCGGGTCGGATCGTCCGGCACGGCGATGCCGCGCACGGCGGCCGGCCGGGCGGCGATGGCATCGCGCCAGCGCCTGAGATGCGGGAACGGCTCGATATCGACGCCGGACCAGTTGTGGGTGCGCACCCAGCACCAGTTAGCGATGTCGGCCAGGCTGTAGTCGTCGGCGAGCCACGTCTGTTTGGCGAGCTGGCCGTCAAGGACGCCGAACAGCCGCTTGACCTCGCCCTGGTAGCGGTCGATGGCCGGCTGGATCTTCTCCGGGAAGTAGCGGAAGAACACGTTGGCCTGGCCCATCATCGGGCCGATGCCGCCCATCTGGAACATCAGCCACGACATCACCCGGGCGCGCGGCCCCCGGGCGGTGGGCAGCAGCGGGCTGCCGGCCTTCTCGGCGAGATAAACCATGATCGCCGCCGATTCGAACACCGGCAGATCGCCCTCGTCGGTGTCGACGATGGCCGGGATGCGGCCGTTGGGGTTGATGGCGAGGAACCACGGTTCCTTCTGCTCGTTGGTCTTGAGGTTCACCGGATGCACCTCGTAGGTCAGGCCGATCTCCTCCAGCGTTACCGACGCCTTGTGGCCGTTGGGCGTGCCGGCGGTGTATAGACGGATCATCACTCTCTCCCGGGGTTTTCCTGTGGCGGCGAAGGTGTACCGCCACGCTGTCGCGGGCAAGGGCGCGAAAGCGAAACACTGCGTCCTTGGACCCTGATCGCTTCAGGTCGTCGCGACCTGAAGCGATCAAGGTCCTGACCCGGCAATGCCCGGCAGGTGGTGAAGGGTGCCGGCGCCCGCCCCGGCACGCGCAACGGGAGCCAAAGCTCGGCTGTTGACGTGTCGGGGCGACTCGCCTATAGCCTCGCGCTCGGAATTGACGCCGGGTATCGCCCGGTGGTTGGCTATTGACTTTGAAGGACGAAGATCATGTCGCGCGTTTGCGAACTGACCGGCAAGGGCACCATGGTGGGCAACAACGTGTCCCACGCCAACAACAAGACCAAGCGCCGGTTCCTGCCGAACCTGCAGAACGTGACCTTCCTGTCGGATGCGCTGGGCGAGAGCCACACCTTCCGCGTGGCCGCCGCGGGCGCCCGCTCGGTGGAGCATGCCGGTGGCCTCGACAAGTGGCTGCTGAAGACCCTCGACGACAAGCTGTCGCTGAAGGCCCGCCGCGTGAAGCGCCAGGTCGCCAAGAAGCTGGCCGAACAGGCCGCTGCCTGACGCCACCCGCGTCCGAGACCGTCCGGTTTCCCGTCGCCCTCAAGGCCCGCGCCTTGGGGGCGTCGACGTTTGGAAGGCGGCCGTCTGGACGGGCGCTGCCGGCGCCGGGCCGTCTGGGCTGGACCCGTCAGCGGGCTTTCTCCCGCTGCCGCCCGCCGGAACGCGCGTCCAGGCCACAGCGCCCAGATTAGCCACAACTATCTAGGTTATTTAGCCTAACTCATACCATCGAGGCACAGGATCGCTTTTAAACGCTCATACGGCGTTATTTCCCCATCCTCCTGCCGGGGGATACCAGCCCGCCACGAATCGCGCCCAGCACGCCCCTGCGTGGCGCCACGGGCCATATGCCGATCAGGGCCGGCCGGTTTCCGCGCCCCGCCCTCCCCGGCACCGCCGGTGTACGCGTGGATGCCCGGATCAAGTCCGGGCATGACGGCGCGGCAGAGGCAGGGACGGGTCAGCGTGGCAGGGTCAGCGCGAACTTGAGCAGCAGGGTCCGCTGCAGCGGGCTGAAATTGTCGTCCGACAGCAGATAGAGCCAAAGCTGACCGGCGACGGGCGCCGGACGCACCGCCAGGGCCTCCATGTTGTCGACGCTCACCGGCGGCGCCAGTTCGGCCAGCAGGCGGCCACTGATGGCCATGTCGCTCCGCCCCCCGGCCCCGGTGGCGCGCAGCGGCGCCAGATCGACCAGCTCCAGCCCCGCCGCCACCCCGGTCAGCGGCGAATAGCGCCGCGACAGCAGCAGCAGCCGGGTATCGCTGCCGGGCAGGAACACCGCGTCGGTCGGCTTGAAATCCGGCCGGCCCCGGTAACGGAATGTCACCGCGCGCGGGCCATCCGGCCCCTGCCAGGTGTAGCGACCGGTGCCGCTGTCCTCGGCGATCAGCATGGAAACGCCGCCGTCCGCCGCCACTGCCATCGCCTCGATGCCGCCGTTGCCGGGCAAGGTCTCCGGCCAGTCGGCCAGCAGATCGCCCCGCGGCCGCGCCGGCCGCACCAGCGCCATCACGGCGTCGGTGGCGCCGGCGCCGGGGTAGCGCCACACCCGGTGCTGCTGCTCGAAACTCACCAGCAGATCGGGCGTGCCGTGCGCGTTGCCGACGATCTCCAGGCCTTCAGCATCGTTGAGGCCGCCGCCGACCCGCTGCCCCATCTCGTCGAGCAGTGGCCCCGCGATCACCTCGCCAACCCCCGTCAGCCGACCGTCCGGCGTCTCCGCCGGCGTCATCACCAGCCAGCGACCCTTGTCGGACACCGCGACCAGCCTGCCCTCGCCCGCGAGCCAGCGCAGACCGGACAGGCCGCCGAAGCCGGCAAAGTCGCTCTCCAGCGCCACGCCGCCCCGATAGGTCAGCGCGCCCAGCCGGGCCTGTGCCGGATCGGCACTATTGAGCGGAACAGGTCGTGCGATCACGGTTATGGCCTCGGTGCCGGGCACCACCGGCGGCGGCGGCACGCTGGCAAAGGCCAGCATCGCCACGCCAATGCCGAGTCCGGCCAGCAGAATGACGCCGCGGCGGACCATGCTCATTACCGGGTCATGCTCATTGCCGGGTCATGCCCGGCGCCGGCCGCCGGCACGGCGCCCGCCGGCACCGCCGCGATGTTCCTCGAACAGGCTGGCGAGCTGCTCGGTCATGGCGCCGCCCAGCTGTTCGGCGTCCATGATGGTAACCGCCTTGGCGTAATAGCGGGTGACGTCGTGGCCGATGCCGATGGCGATCAGCTCCACCGGCGAGCGGTTCTCGATCCAGTGGATCACCTGGCGCAGGTGCTTTTCCAGATAGTTGCCGCTGTTCACCGACAGGGTGCTGTCGTCGACCGGCGCGCCGTCGGAGATCACCATCAGGATGCGGCGATCCTCAGGCCGGCCGATCAGCCGGTTGTGCGCCCACAGCAGCGCCTCGCCGTCGATATTCTCCTTCAGCAGCCCCTCGCGCATCATCAGCCCGAGGTTCTTGCGTGCCCGCCGCCACGGCGCGTCCGCCGTCTTGTAGATGATGTGGCGCAGGTCGTTGAGCCGGCCCGGCTTGGCCGGCCGCCCTTCGGCCAGCCACTTCTCGCGGGCCTGACCGCCCTTCCAGGCACGGGTGGTGAAGCCGAGAATCTCGACCTTCACCGCGCAACGCTCCAGCGTGCGGGCCAGGATGTCGGCGCAGATGGCGGCGATCGAGATCGGCCGGCCGCGCATCGAGCCGCTGTTGTCGATCAGCAGTGTCACCACGGTGTCGCGGAAGTTGGTATCGCGCTCCACCTTGTAGGTGGCGGCGTAGGAGGGGTCGGCGACGATGCGCGACAGCCGCGCGCTGTCCAGCATGCCTTCCTCCTGGTCGAAGTCCCAGGCGCGGTTCTGCTGGGCCATCAGCCGGCGCTGCAGCCGGTTGGCGAGCTTGGTGACGACACCTTGCAGGTGCAGCAGCTGCTGGTCGAGATAGGCGCGCAGCCGGGTCAGCTCGTCGTGGTCGCACAGCGCCTCGGCCTCCACCACCTCGTCGAACTCGGCGGTATAGGCGGCATAGTCGAAGTTGGGCACCAGCTCCGACTGCGGCGTGTTCGGCCGCGCGGGCGTCCGCCCTTCCTCGCCGTCCTCACCCATCTCGGCATCGGACATCTGGTCGCTGTCCATCTCCGAGGTCTGCTCGGCCCGGGAATCGACCGCCTGCTGCTGCTCGTCCTCGCTCTGCTCCTCGCCGGACTCCGGCGCCGACGACTGCTGGTCGGAATCGTCCTGATCCTGGTCCCCGGTCTGGTCCGCCTCGTCCTGCTGCTGGTCCTCCTGGGTTTCCGGCTCCTCCACCTGGTCCTCGGCGAGACCGAGATCGGCGATGATCGAGCGCGACAGCCGGGCGAACGCCTGCTGGTCATCGATCCGCTCGACCAGCTGATCGAGGTGCAGGCCGGCTTTCTCGTCCACCCACTGGCGCACCAGATCGACCGCCGCCTCGGCCGAAGCCGGCGGCGCCTCGCCGGTCAGCCGCTGGCGCACCAGCAGGCCAAGCGCGGTGGCGAGCGGCACCTCGTCGCGCGCACGGGCCCGCGAGATCGGATCGATCTTGCAGCGCGCCTCGGTCATCTGGCGCAGGTTGTCGGCGACGCCGGCCATCGCGCGGCTGCCGATCGCCTCGACGCGCGCCTGCTCGACGGCGTTATAGACCTCGCGCGCCAGCGCCGTGGTCGGCTGGCCGCGGGCGTGCAACTTGTCGTCGTGGTGACGCCGGCGCAGCGCGAAGCTGTCGCACCAGCCGCGCACTTCCGCCGCCTGCTCGTCGGTCAGCGCGCGCGCCGGCTGCGGCACCCGGGCCTGGGCGCCCAGCAGCGCCGGCTTGTCGGCGGTGAAGGCCACCTCGAAATCGGTCGCGTGCCCCATGGCGCGCATGGTCGCGGCCAGCGCGAGGCGGAAATCCTCCAGCGGGTTGGCGGGCGTGCTCACAGACTCACTTGCGGGCGGCGGCCTGCCGCGCCTTGGTGACCAGCGAGTCCGGCAGCTCCTCGCCAAAGCAGCGCTGGTAATATTCAGCGACGATGCCGCGTTCCGCCTCGTCGCACTTGTTGAGGAAGGAGACGCGGAAGGCGAAGCCGATGTTGTTGAAGATCTCGGCGTTCTGCGCCCAGGTGATGACCGTGCGCGGGCTCATCACCGTGGAGATGTCGCCGGCGATGAAGCCCTGGCGGGTCATGTCGGCGACGCGCACCATGTTGGCCACCGCCTTGCGGCCAGCCTCGGTGTCGTAGCCGCGACACTTGGCGATCACGATGCCGGTCTCGGTCTCCGCCGGCAGGTAGTTCAGCGTGGTGACGATGTTCCAGCGGTCCATCTGGCCCTGGTTGATCTGCTGGGTGCCATGATAGAGGCCGGTGGTGTCGCCCAGGCCCACCGTGTTGGCGGTGGCGAACAGGCGGAACCACGGGCTCGGCCGGATGACCCGGTTCTGGTCGAGCAGCGTCAGCTTGCCCTCCACCTCCAGCACGCGCTGGATGACGAACATCACGTCCGGCCGGCCGGCGTCGTACTCGTCGAACACCAGCGCGGTCGGCGTCTGCAGCGCCCACGGCAGGATGCCCTCGCGGAACTCGGTGATCTGCTTGCCGTCCTTGAGCACGATGGCGTCCTTGCCGACGAGATCGATGCGGCTGATGTGGCTGTCGAGGTTGATGCGGATGCACGGCCAGTTGAGGCGGGCGGCCACCTGCTCGATGTGGGTCGACTTGCCGGTGCCGTGGTAGCCCTGCACCATGACGCGGCGGTTGAAGGCGAAGCCGGCGAGAATCGCCATCGTCGTCTCGGGGTCGAACACGTAGGAATCGTCGCGGTCCGGCACATGCTCGTCGGCCACCGAGAAGGCCGGCACGGCGAGATCGATGTCGATGCCGAAGGTCTGACGGGCATCGACGGTGATGTCCGGGGCCTGCAGCGCCACCGGATGCGAACGATAGACTTGAGCTTCAACAGTCATGAGCCGACAACCTTGCCAACAACCTTCACTTAAGTGCGCTCCGCGAACGCCGGGGAACGGACCAGTTGCGTATAGGCATCGATGACCTTGTGCAACTGATGCTCTTGCGACCGGTCCCCCCCGTTCGAATCCGGATGGTAGCGCCGCACCAGCGTTTTGTATCGCTTCTTGATGTCCGCCGGTGTCGCACCCGCCTCCAGCCCCAGCGTCGCCAGCGCCGCCCGGTCGCGCGCACTGAGCGCCGACGCGCCATCGCCGGCCCGGGCGCCGGTGGCCCGGGCGGTGAAACGGGCGCCAAAACCGGGGTAATCACGCAGGATCGCCATCGGGTCGTCAAGGTCGATACGATCGCCGCCCTGCCCCGCCCGCCGGCCAGGCTCGGCGTTGCTGGCGAACGGCCGCGAGCCGCCCTGCCACGACGGGTGGCCGCTGGTGGCGGCCCGCAGATCCTCCGGCGTCGCCTGCTTGTGATAGTCATAGGCGGCGTTGAAGGCGCGCACATGGTCGAGGCAATACCAGTGATAACCGTCCCGCTCCGGGTGTGCCGACTTCGGCGCCCGGAACTCGCCCGCCTCCTCGCAGCCCGGCCACTCGCAGGCGCGCGGTTCGGCATGGCGGACGCGGCCATGGAAGCGTTCGTTCTTGCGTTGGGGGCGTGGGGACGGCACTGCTGGACCTTCTGTTCGATACGCGTCCGGCGCGGGCCTGCCCGGGCGCCGGCATACAGGGATACACCATAGATGGGACCGATCGCCGAGGAAATCACCCGCCGCCTGACCGACGCCTTCGCGCCGGTGACGCTCACCGTCAGCGACGACAGCGCCCAGCACCACGGTCATGCCGGCCACCGCCCCGGCGGCGAGACGCATTTCTCGGTCGCCCTGACGGCGGCGGCGTTCGCCGGTAAAAGCCGCGTCGAGCGGCAGCGGATGGTCCATGCCGTGCTCGCCGACCTGATGGACAACCCGATCCACGCCCTGGCGCTCACGGTCAACGCGCCAGTCTGAGCGAGGGGGGCCTGAGCGGGCGGGCCTGAGCTGACAGGTTGCACCTGGCGGGCCGGCGCGCATCCGGCCGTCATCGTGCCGCAATGCAGCACATCTATGCTGCGCTGCAAAATCGTGCTATGACGACCGGGCCGAAGACGCAGGAGGGCATGTCGTGAGCGAGTCAGCACCGCAGCGGACCACCGAACCCTTTCCGTTCCAGATCTGGAGCAGCCTGCCGCTGGACATGTGGCGGCGCGGCTGGGAAACCTGGTCGAGCCTGATGCTGGACGCGCCGATGCGCTGGATGACGGGCAACCAGCAGCTCTTCACCCGCGGCACCAGCGCCTGGCAGACTGCGCCGATGGCCTGGTGGTCGCTGACCACCCCCACCCGCGCGCAAGCGCCCGAGCCCGCCCCCGAGGCCACCGTGCTGCCGGCGCTCAAAAGCGCCCGCCCGGCCAGGACACCCGCCGCCCGCAAGATAACCCCGGCGGCGGAGATCGCCGAGGCGGAAGTCGCGGTCGCCGACACGCCGGTGGCCGGGGCAGCCGCGGTCGCCGCCGCACAACCGGCGGCGATGCCCCCGGTGGCGGACGCCGCGCCGGCGGCACCCGCCACACCCGACAACCTGCAGGCAATCAAGGGCATCGGCCCCAAGCTCGGCGCCATCCTCAACGACCTCGGCGTCACCACTTACGCCCAGATCGCCGGCTGGTCGGCCGAGGATATCCGCTACATCGAGAGCAAGCTCGATTTCCCCGGCCGAGTGACACGCGAGAAGTGGATCGACCAGGCGAAAAGCCTGATGGCCTGAAATCTGACGGCGCGGCAGGGCCAGACCGGGCGACCTGATCCGGCGGCGGTCCCACGGCGGCATCATGGTCATGCCGCCATGGCCGCGCGGCGCGCTACCGGCGGTCGCGCCCCGGACCGACCGGGTTGTCACAAGCGCAACCCCCCGGAACACCGGGCCGCCTGCCTCACCCGAAGCTCATAGGATTTTTCTCAACCCCCCTATTCTTCCTGATGACGCTGGCTGTTCCATGCGCTAATATCGGATCGATTAAGTCCTGATTTATGATGCGGCGTATCAGCGTGCGAGGTAGCTTCCGGGAGACGTCCATGGGATACTTCAACCAGCGGCCCAACAGACTGGAAAACAAGGATATTATCAAAGCGGCGATGTCCGCGCCGATGCTGGAGAAGGAGCATGAGCTGGCGCTCGCCCGACGCTGGCGTGATGATCGGGACTCGGCGGCGCTGGCGGAATTGACCCGCTCGTACCTGCGGCTGGTGGTCGCGATGTCGGCGCGCTTTCGCAGTTACGGACTGCCCGCCGCCGATCTCATCCAGGAAGGCATGGTCGGGCTGATGGAGGCCGCCGCCCGCTTCGAGCCGGAGCGCGAGATCCGGTTCTCGACCTATGCGTCATGGTGGATCCGCTCGTCGATGCAGGATTATGTGCTGCGCAACTGGTCGATCGTCCGCACCGGCACCACCGCCGCCCACAAGAGCCTGTTCTTCAACCTGCGGCGGCTGCGTGCACAGATCACCGGCGATTACGAGAGTCCGCTGACGCTGGCGGCACGCGAAACGCTGGCGCACACCCTTGGGGTGCGGGTCAGGGACGTCGAGGTGATGGAGGCCCGCCTCAGCGGCACCGACCGGTCGCTCAACGCCATGGTGGGCGATGACGGCGATTCGGAGTTGCAGGACTTTCTGGCCAGCGACGCACCACGACCGGACGAGGCACTGGAAGACACCCATGACGCCCGCGTCCGCACCGACCTGCTGGCGGACGCGCTGCGGGCGCTCAACGAACGGGAGCTGACCATCATCCGCGCCCGTCGCCTGGAGGAGGATGCCATGACGCTGGCGGCGCTGGGCGAGCGGCTGGGCATCTCCAAGGAACGGGTACGCCAGATTGAAAGCCAGGCGTTGAACAAGCTGCGCTCCGCCCTGCTGGCCCGCGTCGGCGATCCCGTGGGCGCCGGCCTCGTCGCCACCATGGCCTGAAGCGCCAGCCGCCAACCGTGCCGCCGGGCGGGCGGGACATGTGCCGAACCGAGGGGCGGCGCCCGTCGCGGCCGGTTTTGCGGCCCGTGCCACGCCAGCGGTTGATTCCCGGCGGCAGGCAGGACATACACGGGGCCAGCGCGCCGGATTAGCTCAGTTGGTAGAGCAACCGCCTTGTAAGCGGTAGGTCGTTGGTTCGAGTCCGACATCCGGCACCATCTTTGTTTGCGCGATGCCACCCGCCAACCCATCACGCGGGTTCGGTTTCGCGCCGCTCAGCCGCACCATCGCCTGTTCACCGGCGCCCAAGGTTGCCAAAAAAAACGCTGTAATTCCAAAGCGTAACGGCAAATCGCGTCCGTCTGCGTCCGCAGCGGTTCGCGTTTGACCACAGCGCAAGGGGTACAAAGCCATGGCGCTTAGCGAAACCGCCAGGCACTCCGCCCGGAAGCGCCCGTTGAACGCCTTGATGTAGGCGTTGTCGGTGGGCTTGTCGGGCCGGGAGAAATCCAGCCTCACGCCGTTGGTGGAGGCCCAGAGTGGCCCATCGGCGACAGCAGCTCAGCCGCCCTAGCGCTCCAGCTTGGCGGCCAGGATGACGGAGGTGGTCGTCCGCTCGACGCCGTCGAACAGGCCGATGTCGTCGATCAGTTCGTTGAGCTGGCCGCTGTCTTCCGCCTCCAGCAGGGCGATGATGTCATACTCGCCGCTGATGGCGTAGATCGCCGTCACGCCGGACAGGTCGGCCAGCGACTGCTCGACGGCGCGGTGGAACTTGGGCAGCGTCTTGATCATCATGTGCGCCCGCACCCGGCGTTCGGTGAAAGCCTGGCCGAGCCTGACGGTATAGCCGGCCACGATGCCGGCTTCTTCCAGCCGGGAGAGCCTGGAATAGAGCTGGCCGCGGGAAATGCCCATCGCCTTGGCCAGCTGGGCGATGGGCTGGCGGGCATCCTCGCGCAGCAGCGACAGCAGTTGCTCGTCCGCCTCGTCGAGGCCCGCCGCGATCGGCGCGCTCATCGCGCGCCAGGCTCCCCGGCGAAAGCCTCGTCGGCGAAAATCGCCGTCTGCGGTGGCGTGTCGGCGCTCATGCGGCCACGATACATGCCCAGGTCATTGATGGCAAAAGTCGCCTGACCGTCCGGGCCGATGGCGATCAACCCGCCGTCGCCGCCAATGGCGCCCACCGCCATGATGGTGGCCTTCGCGGCGGCCTCCAGTGTCTCGCCACGCCAGGCGACGCGATCGCAGACCTGCCGCGCGGCGCTCTCGCGGATGAAATACTCGCCCGACCCCGTCGCCGAGACCGCGCAACGGCCGTTATAGGCGTAGGTGCCGGCGCCGATGATCGGCGAATCCCCGATGCGCCCCCATTTCTTGCCGGTCATGCCGCCCGTCGAGGTGGCCGCCGCCAGGTTGCCCTCGGCATCCACGGCAACGGCGCCGATGGTGCCGAACAGATGCGTGCGGTCCACCGCGGCGGCGGATTGCGCCTTCCAGGCCTGGAACTGCTGCCAGCGCGCCTCGGTGCGGAACCAGGCGGGATCCACCTGCTCCAGCCCCTGCTCGCGGGAGAAGGCATCGGCCCCCGGCCCCGCCAGCATGACATGACGGGTCTGCGCCATGACCGTGCGCGCCAGCGTCACCGGATGCCGGGTGCGCGTGACACCCGCCACCGCGCCGGCCTTCAGCGTCGCGCCGTCCATGATGGCGGCATCGAGCTCGTTGCGACCTTCCGCGGTGAAGACGGCGCCACGCCCGGCATTGAACAGCGGATTGTCCTCCAGCACGCGCGCGGCCGCCTCGACCGCCTCCAGCGCCTTGCCGCCCTGCTCCAGCACGGCACCCCCGGCCCGCAGCGCCTCGTCCAGACCGGCCCGATAGGCCTGCTCGCGCTCGGGGCTCAGCGCCGCGCGTTCGATGACGCCTGCCCCGCCATGAATGGCCAGCGACCAGCGCGGCACGGCGACAAGCCGCCCGTTCGTCGCCATGTAGGTCTGTCGTGCCGCCGGCGCCTCGACCGTGCCCGAGGGCAGATGCAGCACCGATTTCTCGTCGAGCACGGTGACCGCCACCCGGGGCGCCTGCAGCGCCGTGCCCATATCGCCACCCCTATCCCGGCGGCGCAACCCGTCACCCTGGACCACCCAGGCGCCACTGCCCGGCCGGCCGGCAATGATCCGGGCCCGCCCATCCGCCTCGACGGCGACCGCCGTGTCCTCGTCGACCCCCAGGCCGAGCAGCGGCGGCGCCTTGGCATCGCGCAGGGTCTGCGCCTTGGCATCGCGCAGGGTCTGCGCCTTGGCGACAAAAGCGAACAGCCGCCCCAGGCGATCGCGTTCCTTGAAATGGGTGTCGGTCACCACGCCTTTCAGCGCCGCCAGATGCAGAAAGTCGTCGACGATGGTGTTGGCCGGGCCATAGGGGTCCGCCAGGGCGGCCGGGCTGGCGAGGCTGCCGCCATCCATGGCGCCGTAGACATACTCGCCCAGCATGGCGAGACCGGCGCTGGTACCGCCCAGCGGCTTGCCCGCCGCCACATGCGCATCCAGCAGTTCGGCCACCGGCGTTCCCTTCCAGAAACGCACGTAGTTCGACTGGTCGCCGCCGGCGATGAAGATGCCGTCCGCCCGGCGCAGCCGCTCCAGCAGGGCGGAGTCGAACGCCGCCTCGCGGTCCTTGAACACGAAAGTCTCGACGGAGCGCACCCCGCCGACCTTGCGATAGAACTCCTTGCCGACCTCGCCGGCATAGGAGGCGCGCAGCACCACGATATGGCCGTTGCCGGCCTTGCCGAAGAACCACTTCATGGCCTCGGCATCGCGTTCGCCGCCCCCCAGCAGCAGCAGGCCACCACTGACCGGGCCGGGCGTCGGCGCCTGCGGGTCGCCCTCGACATAGCGGGCGTACGACCGCGCCTGGGCCGGCGTCAGGCCGGAGACCACCAGCCAGGCCCCCAGCAGGCTCCCCGCCACCACTTTCCACAGCCCGCCCGTGCGCATCATGCGTTTCGCTCCGTTCACCCTGATCCGTTCATCCTGGCCCGTCACCGTGGCCAGATTTCACTCTGGTGGAATTTACATACATATTTTTGGTTATATCAAACAATATGATTGCCCAATCGTTCACATTGCAGATAGATTACACTAACGCTGGCAACAGCGGTGGCGCGCCAGAGGGTTTGGCGCGACCAAGACGAAGAGGGGCAATTCCATGATGCGTATGACCACGCGGGTGGCGCTGGCTGTCGGCTGCAGCCTGTCCGCCTTGATTTCCGCCGCCCAGGCACAGGACGGCACGACCGCTAGCCCAGATGCCGCGACCGATATCGTCGTGCTGGGCTCGCGCATTCCCCGTGTCCAGGAAGAAGGCCCGGCGCCGGTCACCATCATCTCCGCCGACACCATCCGTGCCAGCGGCTACGCCAGCGTGCCGGACATCCTGCGCGCCGTCACCCAGAATGGCGGCGAGACCCAGAGCCAGCAGTCGTTCAGCGGCGCCAGCTTCACGCCTGGCGCCCAGCAGGTCGACCTGCGCGGCCTTGGCCCCAATCACACCCTGGTGCTGGTCAATGGCCGGCGCATCGCCGACTTCCCGCTGCCCTTCCAGGGCCGCAGCAATTTCACCGACATTTCCAACATTCCGGTCGGCCTGATCGAGCGGGTCGAGGTGCTCAGCGGCAGCGCCTCGGCGATCTACGGCTCCGACGCCATCGCGGGGGTCATCAACTTCGAACTCAAGAAGAAGGTCGACGGCACCACGCTCGACTATCGCCACGGCCTGACCCAGCATGGCGGCGGCGCTTCGCACCGCATCACCGCCACCAGCGGCTGGTCGAACGACCGCTTCCACATCGTCGGCGGCGTCGAGTACATGCTGCAGCGGCCGCTGTGGGCCTATGACCGCTCGATCCAGGACAGCACGGCGGACAACCCCACGACCGCGACAACGCTGGCCCGGCGCACCTTCCTGCGGTACAACCCGGACGAGGACATGTACGTCGACCCCGGCGCCGCCACCTGCGCCGCGCTGGCCCATCTCAACGATGGCTCGACCTACTATGCCTCCCGCCCCCGCTACGGCGCCTATGACGACGCCCTTGAGGATTATGGCCCGGGTTATTTCTGCGGCAGCGACACCTCGATCGGCTACGGCACGGTGATCTCCCGTCGCGAGGGCTTCAACAGCTACGCCTCGATGGGCTACCAGCTCTCCGACTCCGCCGAGCTGTTCCTCGATGCCCAGTTCGGCATCAGCAAGGTCGCGCTGATGCCGGACGTGCTCAACTGGTCGTTCCAGGATGCCGCCGGCAGCAGCGATACCACCTTCTTCAACAGCCACGATGGCGTGCTGGATGACTGGTACCGCCAGTTCACGCCGGAAGAGTCCGGTGGCTTCGGCACCGTCATGACCCGCAACCGGCAGCAGACCTTCAGCATCACGCCCGGCATCAAGGGCGATTTCGCCGACCGCTGGGCCTATGAGCTGTCGTTCAACTACAGCGAATACAAGGCCCGGGTGAAATTCCCGCAGATCATCGCGGCGGCCGCCAACGAACTGTTCCTGGGCGAGCAGCAGGGCGTCGACGAGGACAGCGGCTACCCGATCTTCGATGCCGACCCGGCCCGGCTGTACCAGCCGCTGACCAAGGCCGAATATGACAGCATCGCCGTCTACAGCGTCTACAAGCCGCGCAGCTGGACGAGCAATTTCTCGGGCACCATCAACACCACCGAGTTGTTCCAGCTGCCGGCCGGCCCGGTCGGCTTCGCCGCCATCGTCGAGGCCGGCAAGCAGGGCTATGATCTCAACCCCGATCCGCTGGCGCTGACCGACTATTATTATGGCCTCAAGGACAGCGACGGCAAAGGCTCGCGCACCCACTGGGCGCTGGGCGGCGAATTGCGCGCGCCGATCACCGACTTCCTGCAGGTGTCGGCCGCCGGTCGCTACGACCGCTTCCGCTTCGCCGGCAACGGCATCGGCAAGTTCACCTACAATGCCGGCCTGGAACTGCGGCCGCTGTCGACGCTGCTGCTGCGGGCCGCCTACGGCACCGGCTTCCGCGCACCGGACCTGCACTATGTCTTCACCGGCCCGGGCAATACCCACCCGTCCGCGACGGACTATTATCTCTGCCGCAGCGAGGAACCGGATGAGGACATCGGCGATTGCAGCTATTCGGACGAAGGCATCGTCGCCCAGCGCACCGGCAATCGGCAGCTGAAGCCGGAAACCAGCAAATCGCTCAACGCCGGCATCGTCTGGGCGCCATCCAGGCACTTCGACATCTCGGTGGATTATTTCCACGTCTCGCTGTCGAACCAGGTGCAGGATCTCAGCATCGATCAGCTGCTGCGCGACGAGGCGGATTGCCGTCTGGGCGAAACCCAGTCCGGCACGGCGGTCGACATCAGCTCGCCGACCTGCCAGGACGCCATCACCCGGGTCCAGCGTTTCACCAGCGGCGTGAACGAGGGTCGCCTCGACGCGGTGTCGATCAACCCGATCAACGTGGCGCACGAAAAGACCAGCGGCATCGACGTGGCGATCCATGGCCGGCTGCCGACCGGCTTTGGCGACTTCTCGCTGTCGCTGGCCCACACCCACGTGTTCAAGCACAGCTACCGCCAGTATGTGGGCGACTCCGCCATCAACAAGCTGGCGGCGGACAGCGGCTATTATATCCCGCGCGACAAGACCACCGGCAGCATCACCTGGTCGCTCGACGGCCTGTCGTGGACACTGGAAGGCAAGCGCCTGGGCAAGCTGCCGAACTATGACGAGGACGCCTACATCAAGGCGAGCTACCTGTTCAATTCGTCGATCCAGTATGACGTGAGCGACCATATCCGCGCGTCCGTCACCGTCACCAACCTGTTCGACAAGGACCCGGTGAAGGACCCGACCTACGCCAGCTATCCCTATTACGACATCAGCTGGTTCGACAGCGTCGGCCGCAGCATCTACCTGCAGCTGACCTACAAGATCGGCGGCGGCGGGCTCTGACCCGCTGCCGGCCTTGGGCCAGCACCTGGACAGTCGGCGCCCCGCCCACGCGGCGGGGCGCTTGTTCGTTTGGGGCACAGTGACCAGCGGGAGATCGTGCAGGATCGTCCATCGCCGTCCCGCCAGGGCCGCACCGGGCGCTACCTGAACGCGGTTGAGCCGCAGCGATACTGACCATCGCCCCGATCGCCTGAGGCCGGGCGAGGATGACCTCTCAAGACCCCGATAGAATATTAATCGGCATACTGTCCCCGGCCCCCCGGAAATCCAGACTGTCTGACCTGCCATGGAACTTTCATCCAGCCCTGACTAGAGCCTCGGCGGTTTTGGTTATGCCTTTCGGCGCCTTTGACCTGCCATGGAACTTTCATCCAGCCCTGACTAGAGCCTCGGCGGTTTTGGTTACGCCTTTCGGGGCCTTGTTTGCAATGGGGTCAGGCATGCCTGACCCCCACTGCAAAAGTCGTTTTGGCGTAGCTTGCCGGGGTCTGGATCCGATCGAGGAGTGCGGGCGGCAGCTATTGTAGTCCTCGGCCCACTCCCGGATCGCGGCGCGGGCATGATCGAGGCCGTGGAACAGGGTCTCGATCAACAGCTCGTCCCGCATCCGCCCGTTGAAGCTCTCGACGTAGCCATTCTGCATCGGCTTGCCGGGTGCGATGTAGTGCCACTCGATCTCCTGATCCTTGCACCAGGCCAGGAATCTCCGGGGACAGTATAGATATTTCAATTCGATGCGCTGGCCAGCCGACAGCACAGGATAGCCGACACGCCACCTTGCGGGCAATCCCGAGCGCCATGCAAGACGCCCGGAGCCACCTCAGTAGGCCGAGGGTTCATCCCCGTGCGGACGGGGGAGCCGATTGCCGCTGCCCCCAGCCACCCGGCCGCCTGGGTTCATCCCCGTGCGGACGGGGGAGCCGCAGGGGCGTGGTCATCAGGGCCTCCATCGGGGGGTTCATCCCCGTGCGGACGGGGGAGCCGCGCGATCGAGCGCCATCGCCGCCAGATGCATGGGTTCATCCCCGTGCGGACGGGGGAGCCGGGGCGCCCTGTCAGCTCCGTGCTGATGGGATGGGTTCATCCCCGTGCGGACGGGGGAGCCCGCAGGCGGCGGATGCGCTCGGGCGGCGGCGTGGGTTCATCCCCGTGCGGACGGGGGAGCCCCTCGCCCAGCTGGGCCGAGAAATTCGCATAGGGGTTCATCCCCGTGCGGACGGGGGAGCCGCCGCCCGAACGGATGCGTCGTCTCTTCGTCAGGGTTCATCCCCGTGCGGACGGGGGAGCCTTCTGGAACTGGCCCAACTCATCATTGAGTAGGGGTTCATCCCCGTGCGGACGGGGGAGCCTCGCCAAGCAGATCTCCGATGAAATTCTCGACGGGTTCATCCCCGTGCGGACGGGGGAGCCTGCTGCATCCGCGAAACCTCGTCCAGAGTAGCGGGTTCATCCCCGTGCGGACGGGGGAGCCCACGGCTGCAGCGTGGCCCCCTTTTTTATTGGGGGTTCATCCCCGTGCGGACGGGGGAGCCGGCGTATTGCGCGTCCGGGCTGTAAACGACAAAGGTTCATCCCCGTGCGGACGGGGGAGCCCTGCATCCCAGCTGGGCGGCCAGCGCCAATCTGGGTTCATCCCCGTGCGGACGGGGGAGCCCCAGCCCACGTCCTGGACGGCTGAGCAGGACAAGGTTCATCCCCGTGCGGACGGGGGAGCCTGAGGGCATAGCCCAGGGCGTTTTCGCTCATTGGGTTCATCCCCGTGCGGACGGGGGAGCCATGGGAGCCTGACGGATACCTCGAAGCGGACAGGGTTCATCCCCGTGCGGACGGGGGAGCCACTCAGGATTAAGCGTCAAGGTGCCGAACCAAGGGTTCATCCCCGTGCGGACGGGGGAGCCAGTTAGCGTCCGCGCTCGTGGTGTAATTTCCGGTGTAGGCGATGGTGTATTCCGGGGTGGGGCATGCCCCACCCCGGAATGCGGCGTCGCTGGTGGCCACCGGGTTCATCGTTATGGTGGAGTTTGCA
>NZ_JBEUDS010000031.1:0-32451 GCF_041060555.1 Parapedomonas caeni
TGCAAACTCCACCATAACGATGAACCCGGTGGCCACCAGCGACGCCGCATTCCGGGGTGGGGCATGCCCCACCCCGGAATACACCATCGCCTACACCGGAAATTACACCACGAGCGCGGACGCTAACTCGATGCGGCCCAACAAACCCAGCCGCGCCAGAGCCTGGGCCTATCCGCCGGCGAAACCGTGCATCTGTGCCGGGCAGCCGCGTCGGTTCTGGCCGGTCTGTCGGAACGGCAACTGCGCCTCGCCGGGGAGAACTTCTTTTCCTATTTCGAGGTTCGTCACGAACTGCTGGAACTTCGCGCCGAGCAGGTCGAGCGGCCGTCCGAAATCCAGGTCGTGCCTGCGCGCCTGCGGGAGATCGGCCTGCACCTGCAGGACAATGCGCGGCTTGACGCACCGGCTCCGCTGGATGCGCGGCTTGGCTGGATTGCCGAAACCCTTTCGCTCGATGCGGCGGAAACCCTCCTTCTGGGTGTAATCGTCCGGGTGGCGCTGTTCGACAGTTGGCGCCAGTTGGCTGGCACGGCCCCCTTCAATGCCACCAACCCCAATTGCGATGTGCTGGCCCTGTTGACGGGCCTCTCCCTTGTCGAAATCGACGAGCGACTGGCGCCCGGCTCGCGGCTCGTGTCGAGCGGCATGGTTGTCGATGAGAACGACGGCGAATATTGCGCCAGCCGCCTGCTGATGCGGATCGCCCGTTGCCCCGCTACGGATCCGGACACGCTCCGGCAGCGGATCATGCCGCCCGCGCCGCCTTCCTCGCTGTGCTGGGAGGACTTCGACCATATCGGGCCGCTGCGCGATCTGGGCGGGCGCGTGATCGCCTCGGGCCAGCCGGTCAGCATCCTGCTGCATGGCCTGCCCGGCACCGGCAAGACCGAGTTCGCCCGGCTGCTGGCCGATCGCGCGGGCCGACGGGCCGCGTTCGCGGGGCTGGCCGACGAGCGGGGCAACGAACCGACGCGCTACGAGCGACTGGCGCACCTGAGCCTGCTGCGCGCGCTGGGCGCCCGATCGGCCGATGCGCTCATCATCGTGGACGAGGCGGACGATGTGCTCAGGCGGTCGGACACCCGTCAGGACGGTGGCTCGAAGCAGTGGCTCAACCGGCTGGTCGAGGAGCCCCAAGTGCCGACGATCTGGATTCTCAACGATCCCGATCTGCTCGATCCGGCGCTGGTGCGGCGGATGACGCTGGCCATCGCGTTCGATACGCCGCCCGTGCAAACCCGCGCGCGCATTGCCGCGCGGGCGGCCGAGGCGCAGGCGCTGGCACTGGACGAGGCGGATCTGGCCGATCTCGCCACGCTGGAAGCGGAGCCGGCGGTCATCGCGGCGGGAATGCAGGTGGCGCGGCTGGCCGGTGGCGGCGTGGCGGAAGCGCGCCTTGGCGCGGAAAGCGTGCTGAAGGCGCTTGGCCGGATGCGGACGACCGCTCCACCGCCCGATGCGTGTTATGATTTTACCCTGGCCGCCGCCGATTGCGATCTGGCCCGCCTGGCGGATCAGCTTTGCCGGGCGCACGCACGCGGGTGGAGCCTGCTGCTGGCGGGGCCATCGGGCACCGGCAAGTCCGCCTTTGCCCGCCACCTTGCCCTGAGGCTGGGGATCGCGGTGGAGGAACGGCGCGGCTCCGACCTGCTGGGCCCCTATGTCGGCGAAACCGAACAGCGGATCGCCGCCGCCTTCGGCCGCGCCGCCGAACGCGGGGCCATGCTGCTGATCGACGAGGCGGACAGCTTCCTTTTCCGCCGCGAGGCCGGGCAGCGCAGCTGGGAGGCCGGCATGGTCAACGAGATGCTGCGTTGGATGGAACACCTGCGCGCGCCCTTCGTCGCCACCACCAACCTCGCCGACCGGCTCGACTCGGCCATGCAGCGCCGCTTCACCCTGCGCGTCAATTTCGCGGCCCTGACGCCCCGGCAGGCCCAGGCCCTGTTTGCAGCGCGATTTGGCATGGTCGCACCCGCCGGCCTGATGGCGCTGCACGGCCTCACCCCCGGCGACTTCGCCGCCGTCCACCAGCGCGCCCGGTTGCTGGGGGAAGATAGGGCGGAAGTGCTGGCGCAATGGCTGCGGACGGAACTCGCCTTGCGGGAGGGCAATGCGCGACCGATCGGGTTCCAGGTGCAGGAGTCGGCAATGCGTGAGGCGGTGTGCCTCGAACGCGCTGTGCAACCCCGGCAGGCCCGACTATTCCCCCAACGGTAAACTGTCTGACGCGCAAACGGGCTGCCCGGGCAGATGGCTGAAAGAGGAAGGCGGATTGAAATGACCGAAGACCCCGAAGAGAATATGATCTGCGACGTCTGCGGCGCTGAGGGGCCGGCGATGGTTGCGGCCAGCGGCCTCGGGCCCGCATCCTTCGCCTATTGCCCGACCTGTCTCGACCGCAATGCCGAACCATTCATGATGGTGGCAACAAGGGTCTGCTTTGCCGGCGGTCCTATCAACGGCGACCTTGAGGAACTGGCCGATGTCGTGACCTACGCCGACGGGCGCTATCTCGGGCTTGACGCCGTGCTCGCCAGATACGACGATGAACTGGAAGCCGAGATACGCGAAATGTTCTTTGGGTGAATGGGTTAGAACCGTCAACGGCAGCCCTACAGGACTACATTGACTTGATAATGCGATCAATTTCATCGTGCAGCCTGACAGGCGAGGCCACATCCACATCTCCCGCCCACGCAAATAAATGCTCCGCCAGCTCCCGCAAACCTCCTGCTCGGAACCGGACCAGCATCGAGCCATCCGCCTGCATTTCCACCGTCTGCTTGCGATGGAATCGCCAGCCGCGTGCCCGTTCCACCGCGTGCGGGCGGATGCGCAGGACGATGTCATGCTCCTCCCCGCGCCAGATGCCGAAGCTGTGCGACATCCATTCATCGAGGTCGAAATCGGCGGGGATCACGCCCGGCCTGTCGCTGGGTCGCGCGTTCTCCATGCGGTCCAGGCGATAGAAGGCGGGCGGCATGGCGTTGTCGGGCAGCTTGCCGATCAGGTAGCTGAGCGCGCCGTGGACCAGGCCATAGGGGATCACCCGGCGCCATTCGGCCGTGTCCTTCCCTTCGGCTCGGTAGTCGAATTCCAGCATCGTGCCCGCCATGATCGCCTGCTGGGCGGCGGCCAGCACTTCCGGGGCAACAGGCACGCCGGGGCCGGCGGGCACGAATATCCGCTGCGCTTGGGCCAGCGCCTCGAAATCCGGCGCCGTGCGATTGCGGGTCGGCCCGTCGAGCGCGCCGCGCACCTTGTTCAGCAGGCTTTCCAGCAGGTCGGCCCTCGCGCCCTGCCCGGCCGAGCGCAGGCCGGCAGCCTCGGCCTGGAGCGCGGCCAGTTCTTCCGCAGTGGGCGTGGTGAACATCCGCCCCAGTTTGCCCACGATGCGCCACCGCTTGATGCGGCCTTCGGCAAGCGGCTCAAGGTCGAAGTGCAGCATGATCACGTCGCGCAGGCGTTCTGCCGTGCGGCGGTTGACCTCAAGATGCAGGGCCATCTCGTCGAGCGTCATTCCCTCCGGCGCTTCGACAAGCGCGTGGACGAGCGACAGCAGCCGGTCCAGTTTGGCCATGCGCTGGGTCAAGGCGCGGCGCTCACAGGCCCGTGCTCCCGCCGCCGGACAGCGATGAGAAGCGGTAGATGATCTTCCGGTTCGGCATCGGGTTCGAATGCGGCCCGACGAAAACCCAGATTTCATCCCCGCTGATTTGCAGGCCGTGAACCTTGTCCGCCGAGGGGTACAGGTTCAGGCAGGGGATATGGCGTTTCATGGTTTCGCCGGGCCGGATCACTTCCAGGCGATTGTTGCTGGCATCGTATAGCGCGTAACCGGTCATCAAGAACTCCTGGCGATCCGCAAACAGGCAACTACACCATCGCAACACGATCCGGGACAATTGACTTGCGGGCAAAGTTATCCTGCGACCAATTCTGTCGCCTGTGAAGCTGGTTTTTCCGCGTGCGCCCGATATGCTTGCGACGAAAGGGGCCATGCCATTGCATCCAAGCGATTCTGATAGCCTGGAGACTTGCGCCAACCATCGCGGGCGGGAGGCGGCGCGCCATGTTTGAAGGCGTCTGGCTGCGGATCGGATCAGGAAGAATTTCGGGGTGCCAGCCGCTCTCGATCGCGCTGCTTTCCAGCCTCTATGCGCTTCCCGCCTTTCCGGATGCCCCCCTTCGCGACATTCTCGCGCGACAGGGAGACGGCGTGCCCTGGGCGGCAAGCTTCGCCATCGCGCCGGAGCAGACCGCCAGCGCGGTCGCGGGAATGCTGCGCACGGTGATGGCGGCGACCCGCGATCTGGAGCCCGGCGGCGTGGATACCTCCGCCCTGCCCGAAGGCTCCCGCGCCCGGATGCACCTCGGGGCGCTGGTGGGTCTGTGGGCGTCCACGCCGGAAGCCGTCTCTCCCGAAATGCGGTCGATCAGGGCGTTTCTCGGCTGCGGCCCGGAGGATGCGCTTCAGCCACTGGCGGTGATATGGGATCGCGATGCCGCCGGTCTTTCGCCGCTGGAACGGTGTGTGCTGGAACGGCTGGAAGCCCATCATGGCATCGTCGGCCCGTCCGACCCGGACTATTGCCGCCTGATTGCCGACCGGAAGCTGGCCGCGGCCCCGGCGACCACCCTGCTTGGCCATGTTCAGCGCAACCTGCTCGATCCCGCCGCCGCGCCGGTCGAGGCGGACGACAGCCTTGCCGTGCTGTCGGTGCGCGACAGCCTGACCGAATGCGAGGCCGCCGCCGCGATCATCCAGCACTGGCTCGCCAATGATCCCGGCCTGCGAGGCGGCGATATCGGCATGATCATCCCCGATTCCGGCGATCATGCCCTTTACCTGGAGGAAGTGTTCGCGCTCGCCGGCCTGGCGCCATCATCGCTGCCCGGCGTGGCGCGCCAGCGCAATGTCGGCGCGGAGGCGGTCCTGCTTTTCGTGCAATGCCGCCGTCGCCCGGCGCCCGCCATGGCGCTGGCCTCGCTCTATGCCTCGCCGGTGCTCGGCTGGCCGGTTCAAACAGGTGCGCACCTCGCGACCCGCGTGATGGACGGCGATTTCAACCCCCGGCTGGCCAATGACATCACGGGCAAGCAACGCGAACTGTTCGACCTGATCCGCGCACCCGCGCCGATCTCCGCCAAACAACTGGCGGGCCAACTGCGCAGCTTCGCCCAGTTGCTTTCCCGCGACGAGAGCCTGCTGGATGCCGTGCGCGAGGCACGCGGCCAGATCGCGCGCCTGACGGCCGTGCTGGACAGTGCCCCGGATGGCGGCGAACCCGACTGGGAACGCGTCATCAAGGAAGCGGCCGCCTACCAGGACGGAACGGTATCGAGAGGGCCGCATTTCCTCGGCGGCGTGGAAATCCTGCGCAGCACCGAGCGACCGCCCAAGGTGTTCCGCAAGCTGGTGGTGCTTGGCTTCAACGATGGCGAGTACCCGCGCCCGCCGGCGGGCAACCCGTTCTTCCTCGACAGCGAAATCGCGCTGATCGAGGATGCGGTTGGCCTGCCCCTGCCATCGCAGGCGCATCAGTTGCGGCGCGCCCTCGACCTCCTGACCGCGCAGCTTGGGGCGGCATCGGAACAGGTGGTGCTTTTGCTGTCGGAACGCAGCCGCGAGGGCGCCAGCCTTGCGCCATCCTCCAGCCTGCCGCTCGTCGCCCGGCTCATGCGGGGGATGGACGATCCCGGAAAGGCGGTCGTCTCGCTGGACCGTGCGGAAGGAACAATCTGGGACCGCTTGGTAAGATGGACGCCTCGCACGGACATGAAGCCTGCCGAAAGGCCGGCCGTGCCCGAGTTCTTCGAGCTTGGACGAAACCTGCTCCACCTGCGAACGGACGCGCAAGGCGATCCCCGGCCGCAAAGCCCGAGCCGGCTTGAGAAGTTGCTGGTCAGTCCGCTCGCCTGGCTGCTGGATGAACTGGAGGCCAAACACATTCCCTGGCAACCAGAACAGCTCAGCGTGGCGCTTCGCGGCTCCCTTGCGCACGAGGTTTTCGAACGGCTTTTCGTTCCGGGATCGCCATTGCCGAGCGATCCCGAGATAGACGCGCGCGTTCCCGATCTGCTGCTTGACCGCATCAAGACTATCGCTCCCTTCCTGCAGGCCGCCGCCTGGGTGGTGGAGCGACGCACGCTGGAAGCCGAAATCGCTAAATCGGCCAAACACTGGGCGCTGGTGTTGACTGCGCTTGGCGGTGAAGTGGTGGGCAACGAATTCTGGCTTTCCGGAGACATTTTCGGCCACCCCGTGCGAGGCAAGGCGGACTGCCTCATCCGCCTGCCCGACGGCCTTCCGGTGATCGTCGACTACAAGAAAAGCGGCACGGCAGGCCGACGCAAGCGGCTGGAAGCACAATGGGACTTGCAGGTCGATCTCTACCGCAAGATGTCGGCCAGCGTTGACGAACGCAGTTCCGCCGAAGTGCTGGGCATCGCCGATTGCCTTGCCGCGTGGCCAAGGCCGCCGGCCGTTGCCTACCATCTCCTCAACGATGGCGGCGTGTTGATCAACGGGGCCGATGATCTGCATTCGCCCCATGTCGAAGTGATCGACGGTGACATCGCTGGCAATGCCCTGGCCCGGATCGAGTCCCGCTTTTCCCACCTGAAAGACGGCCTCCTTGAATCCAATACGATAGAGGACGAGAAATTCTACAAGACCAAGGCTTCGCTCGGCGTCTACGCGTTCAGCGCCAGCCCGCTCGTCAAAGCATTCCTGCGCGACAGTGCCATGCCATCCGACATCATGGGGAGCGCGGACGATGAATGATCTTTCGATCGTTCCGGCCGGTGCGGGCGCTGGCAAGACCCACCATATCCAGGAAACCCTGACCCGCTGGGTCCGCGAAGGACAGGTGAGGCCCGAGCGCATATTGGCGGTCACCTTCACGGAGGCAGCCGCAGGTGAGTTGCGCCAGCGAATCCGGGCCGCCCTTATCCGGGATAACAACCTCGACGCCGCCCTTGCCGTCGATCGGGCCTATGTCTCGACCATCCACGGCCTTGGCCGCCGGCTGCTGATCGAGCACGCCTTCGCCAACAGCGCGTCGCCCCAGCAGCGCCTGATTGCGGAAGATGAGCAGGATCTGCTGATCCGGAGGGCCATAGAGGAAAATGACGATCTGAACGAGCTCAGCCGGAACCTTGGCGCGTTCGGATATCGCGGCAGTTTCAATTCGGACGACACGCAGGAGGACAGCTTCCGCAAGAATCTGTTGCAGCTCATCGCGCTGCTGCGAACCCTTGGCCCAAGGGGTGCAGATCCCTCAATGGCGGATTTTGCCGAAGCCTCCATCAGGGAAGGCTATGGCGCGCCGATGGGCAATGCGGACGCACTGGCCGACAGCCTGAAATCGGCAATCGACGCCTTGCTTCGAGACTTTCCGAATTCCCTGTCGTCGCTGATGGAGAGTGATGCGGCAAAGCGCGATTTCCGGGAGAATTTCAGCTTACTGAACGCAGCGAGGAACAGCCTCGCCAAGGGCGAAAACGACTGGCGGCTGTGGCAGAAGCTGCGCGGGCTGCGCCTGTCCAAACGCGGCAGCGCGACGCCCGATGGATACGATGGGCTGGCCGAGGCAGTCATGCTTGCCGCCAATCGGCTGGTCAGCCATCCCGGCCCGCTGGACGACGCCGTACGCCATGCCCGCGCGCTCGTCCAGGGTGCCCAGGCGGCCATGGCCGATTACGAAGCACGCAAGCGCGAACTGGGCGTGATCGACTTTTCCGACATGGTCACCAACGCGGCCAGCCTGCTGGCCGACAACCCTGCCGTACTCGACGCGATCATGGCAGAGGTCGATTGCGTCATCGTGGACGAGTTCCAGGATACCAATCCCATCCAGTTCACCTTCCTCTGGAACCTGGCCCGATGCGCCAGGCATGCGCTGATCGTCGGCGACACGAAGCAGGCCATCATGGGTTTCCAAGGGGCCGATCCGCGCCTGACCGAAGCCCTGACCCGGCAGTATCCGACGAGCCCGCTCCAATACAACTGGCGCTCCGATCCACGGATTCTCGCCTTCGTGAACGCCCTTGGCGACCAACTGTTCGCGGCTGATTACGCTCCGCTCACGGAAACGAAGAGCAGGGGGCAGGACCGCGCGCTGGAAGTTGTTTCGCTCGCTGTGAAGCGCGGCGCTCGAACCGGCGGGAAGCCCCAGCATTTCATTGCCGAACGGGTGCGTGCCCTGCTCGATGATGAGGGTGTCACCATCGTCGATCGCTAT
Organism: Parapedomonas caeni; assembly: GCF_041060555.1. NCBI lineage: Bacteria > Pseudomonadati > Pseudomonadota > Alphaproteobacteria > Sphingomonadales > Sphingosinicellaceae > Parapedomonas > Parapedomonas caeni. The sequence goes on from NZ_JBEUDS010000031.1 coordinate 8,250, forward strand.
ACCGACCAGCCACGTCCACTGGAGCCGAGGGACATTGCCATTCTGTGCCCGACGCACAGCCTGTGCCGTTCCTATGCCACGTCCCTGAGGGAGCTTGGCATCGATGTCCGCGTCGCCGAAGGTGGCTGGTGGGCCAGCCCGGTCGTTCAGGCGGCGGCCTTTGCATTGCGTTTCGCGGTCGATCCCCAGGACGCGCACGCCGCGCTGTGCGTTGCTACGCTGGGGCCTGCCGCGACGCCTCTTGCCGATGCCCTGAAATCCGTCGCCGAACATGGCCGGGTAATTCTCTCCGAACTGGCGGCGCTGGAAGCCCTGTGGCCCGCATCGCTGACAGCGCCCGTGAACCGCCTGGTGCACGAGGTCATCCGGACCGCCGGCTTGCGGGAATGGTGTGACAGGCTGGATGATCCCGCGCAGATGCGCGCCGATCTTCTTCGCTTCGAGGCCGAGGCATCCCATTTCCTCGATGCGCATCGCGATATGCGCGAAGCATCCGGCTTCTACGGCCAGGGCGCCCTGGTCTTTCTGGGCTGGCTGGAACGCAAGGTCGGCAATCCCGACGAGGACCGGCGTCCCAATCCATCAGGGAACGAGGCTGACGGCGCCGAAGTGGTCACCTGGCATGCGTCGAAGGGACGCGAATGGCCGATCCTGATTGTCTGCGGCCTGGATGACAGTCGCGAGCCGCGCGCGGGCCAATTCGGCACGGTCTTCCCGGATTTCAGCGATCTGGATCGGGTCATCGATCTGGCGGAAATCGCCTATGCGCCTCAATTCGCCGCGCCGGAAGCGACCGAAAGGTTCCTTGCCGGGATGCGACCGGAGGCGGAGAGGACAGCGCGTCGTCTGCTCTATGTTGCCCTCACCCGCGCGCGCGATCGCCTGATCATCGAATGGCCGGTCGTTACCCCGCCGAAGGAAGTCCCGCCACCGATCACCGCCTATGGCATCATGACGGAACAGTGCGGCGTGGCCGTGGCCGGGAACACTATCGACATTGCCGGTGCCTCGTTCCCGGCGGCCAATCTCGTCTGCGACGCCGCCATCCCGGACTCGTTCGATGAGCCGCGCGGCATGGGCGCCGGTGCGCGTGGATCGCGCTCACCAAGACATTCCATCCAGCCCGCCGCCGGTTCGGAAGGTATCGAGGCGGTTGGCCCATCGAAGGCCACTGCCACGACCCGGCCAATCCCCACGCCACTGGAAACCTTCGAAGTAGGACCGGGCGTTCGCCTCGATGGTGGCGAACTCGTGCTGGCAACCGACAAGGGTACGGCGGTTCACGAGGCCTTCCGCATCCTGCTGCAACGACCGGAATTCAGGGATCGGGTCGGACCGCACTGCCGACTTGGCGCAGCCGAGGTTGACCTTCTGGCCGCCCAGGCGGACGGTTTGCGCGAAGCGCTTTCATCGCGGGGCTACACCAGCCTGCATGTCGAACAGCCGCTGGAAATCGCGCTTTCCGACGGCGGGACGCTGACGGCGATCATCGATCTGCTGGCGGAAAGTGATGACGGCTTCCTCATTGTCGACCACAAGAGTGGTCCGGTTCCCGATGCTGATGTCCGCTACCAGTCCTATTGGCCCCAACTGGCCGCCTATGCGGATGCGGTGGCGGGTCTGGGTATCAAGCCGGTCCGGGCAGCCGCAATCTTCTGGACGGATACGGGGCGCCTGACGATTGGCGATGTGCATCAGGGGTGAGGCGCCTGAAGACCATGCGGGACTCCATGAAGCGCGCCGGGTCGGGGCGGAGTGCCCTCCTTGAGCGATGACGACATGCTCGAAGGCGCTTTGCGCTGGCTGACCAGCGAACGCGACGTCGCTCTTCATAACGGGCAGGAGATTGGTCCCTCCTTGAGGCGCGTGGCCAAACAGGCCGGCGTCTGGCACCCGGAGCGGATTCGGATAGCCCATGTTGCCGCCCTGCCGGAACCTGCCTGCCCCCGGCTTCGCACGCGGATGCTGGCCCTAGGCATGATGGATGCCGGCATTGTCGGCATGACGCTGGGGTATGCCGTTCTCGTGCGGCATGGCCACGCCACGCCGCGCGTCCTTTCCCATGAATTTCGGCATGTGCAGCAATATGAGGCGGTTGGGTCGCTTCGGACCTTTCTGGCCGAATACGTGCGGCAGCTCATCGCATATGGATATGCGCAGGCACCGTGGGAATTGGATGCGAGAGCGCACGAGATGAGCGGGCGCTGGCTATCCCACTCCATCAACGCTGACGAGGTCGAACCCCAGCCGCCGCTTTGAAAAACGATGAGAATCGTTGGAGCAAACTGAGTCAAGGGATCTGGCAACATCTCCCGCCGCCAGATCCGCACTCATCCAATCCGCGTCCTGGCCGTCTTCCGAAATACCACGCTGCCGATGCCGGTCAGCGCTAGCACAACGGTCAGGACGTCGGCTTGGGTCAGCCCTTCGGGCAGAATATCAAGCGCTGCGGCTACGCCCCACAGGCTGCCGATGACGCCGGTCCAGATGGCCTTGGAGGCCCACCAGGGTTTCAGATCTTCCATGTCGCTACTCCAATAAAAAGCCCGCTAGCGTAGCGGGCGGTCGGGTTGGTTATGAGGACGGCCAGTCAAGCCTCGTTGATGGAAAGAACGCCATTGGCCGCGAGCTGGACCGGCTTCGCGGTGGCAGGCGCCTTGCGGTAGGTGGGCCGGCGAATGGCAATGCAGCGGTCGCTGGCAATCCGGGTGATGGTCACGCCGTTGGACTGGTTGCCGCCCAGGACATGGTAGGCGCCGTAATCCTCACCGACATAGAGCCCGACATGGCCGGAACCCTGCGCGCGGCGGAACACCATGATATCGCCCAGCTGGGCCCTCTCTGCCGGTTTCCCGAACTTCGCCCAGTTGCGCGCCCAGAGCGGACCTTCCACCACCGGCTTGCCTGCGCGATTTGCGACCACGGCCATGAACAGCCCGCACCACGGAATGGCGTCGTCATTGTAGACTCTGGCGAGGCCGGTTTCCTTGGCCCAGCCGAGGATCACGGGATTGTCGGCCGGCCCGGCCACCTCGAAGGTGCCATAGAGCTTGCGAGCCTCTTCCAGCATCCTGGGCAGCGGGCGCAGGTCATCGATCCAGCCATAGGCCAGTGGCAGCGGTTTCATGGATATCTCCCGGGAGGTTAGCGGCCGGACAGGCCTTTGACGGTGGCGTAAAGGACGGCGAGCGCCGTCGCGAAGGTCGACAGCCACTTCACGAACCGGACCATGCCGGTCGCCGTATTCCAGGCCTCAAGCAGGTCCTTCAGCTCCTTGCGGACCGCCTTCAGGTCCTCCTGCATGGCTTCGAGATCAGCCCGGATCAGGGCAATCTCGACGGCGGAATCGCGATCAGGATGGTCTGCCATCAGCGCAGCCTCCCGATGATGGCGATGTCGCCGGCAGCCGCATCGAGGGCATGCCCGGCCGGCAGATCGAAGTCCGTCTGCTTCTGCCGCACACCGGTGGCGTAATGGACGAACAGCGCCCCGCGATCGAGCAAGTCCGGTCCGGTCACCACCTCGAAGTGGTACTGCACGCCTGGCGTCCGCCGGAACTTCTGCACCACGCAGCACAGCGTGAAATCGTCGTGGAAGCGCCGGGTGAACTCGCCGGCCGGCAGATAGCCGCCGCCGTTCTCGACATTGTGGCATCCGGGCGTCCAGCGCTGGGTAATCGGTCCCTTGGGACCCTCGAAGACGTAATCAGCCCATCCGTTGATGGCGACCGAGACATGCTCGCACAGGCTCCATTCCACCCCGGCGTCGTACATGTCGGCGATGGTTGGGTTGAGCCTGGGCGGTACGAACTCCAGCATCGGCCAGAGCCGCCAGGAATTGGCGGCCCGGCGGAAGGTGAACCCGTTCTTGAACACCCCGTAGTTGATGTCGAGGTCGTCGTTGATGGCGATCACCTCGTCGGTGACCGTGGGCCGGCGATCTGCCTGCATCGCAGTTTTCCTTTTAGCTGACCGTGACCGACACGACTTCGCGCACGACGTGGGTGCCCGACTGGCCGCCCGAGGTGCCGATCGCGGCGCCACCCTGCGTGGCGGAGAGGTTGAACGTGTCGGTCGCGGCGTTGATGACGAAGTAGGTTGTGTTGGCGAGGATCCCGGTCGGCAGCACCCCGCTGGTCGTGAACTGGACCCGCTTGCCGTTGGTGAGCCCGTGCCCTGTCGCGGTAACGGTCGCAGGACTGGCGATGGTGATGGTGGCAGCACGCGGCAGCATGCTGGCGAACGGGTTGCCGCTCAGCGCACCGAAAGCCTGGTAGGACGTGATCGGGTTCTTGTAGCCGTAGCGCGTCCCGGATCCGGAGCCAGTGAAGCTGATCGCCGCGCCGCCCGGGGTGGCCGCGATCTTGAATGCGCTGGCGCTCACCACCGACTGCACGAAGTATATCGTGAACGCCGTGATCCCGGTGGGCATGCCGCCGGTGCAATAGAACTGGACCGGATCGCCAACGGCGAGGCCATGCGATGTCCAGTTGATATTGTTGGTCGGCGAAGGGCTGAAGGTGATCCCGGTCACGTTGGTTAGCCAGGAGACCGAGCCCGCACCCAGTGTGAAGTTCGTGCCGTTGATGCGCAGGCGCTGCGGGACCGGCGTCGCATTGTAACCGTCGATGCCGATCAGCGTCGTCGAGGTGCTGGCGTAAAAATCGTAGCTGTGAACCAGCGCGCGGATGGTGCGGCCCTGCCAGGTCGCGGGTGCGAAGTTGCCGCCGGACAGGTTGGAAAAGTAGCCACCGTCAGCACCGTACTGCTCGACCGCGCTGTATTTGTCGGCCCACTGGTAATAGTTGACCGGCAGCGCGACCTGCTGCCCGCCGCTGCCAGCGCCCAGCAGGGTCATGAGCACGCCGGCCATCAGTTGAGACCCGCCCCGGTGATGACCCAGGTGGTCGCCGCGACCTTGACCAGTGTCGCCAGCCCATAGCCCTCGAGATTGCGGGTTCCGGTGTTGGCGGTGCCTGCCTGGCGCAGCGTATCGGTGGTTATCGATATGGTCTGAACTGTGGCGCTGTTGTTGTAGATGGCGATCGTCGCGCCGATCGGAAACGCGACCGAGGCGTTTGCCGGAATGACGATGCCGCCAGTGGTGATGCTGATGTGCTTACCATTGTCGGTCAGCGCCAGCGTGTAGGCCGCAGTCTTGCTGTTCTGGGGAATGCCCCGGAAGCCCATGCTGGTAGTAGCAATCGTGCCGCTGTCGCTGACCGTGGATGCGGCATTGAGCGCACCGCCATTGATCGTCGGGCTGGTCAACGTCTTGTTGGTGAGCGTCTGCGTATCGGTGGTGCCGACCACCACGCCAGAAGGCACGGCTTTGCCGGCCCAGGAGGTCAGCGTCACATTATACGCCTGGACGTCGGTACCGATGGCAAGACCAAGGTTGGTGCGCGCCGTCGCCGCATCCGGGGCGCCGGTACCGCCACTGGCGATGCCGATGGAGCCGGTGAGTTTCGTGGCGGCCAGCGATGTGATCCACGCAGGATCGGCATAGCTGCCGGTGGCCAGCAGCGCATTGGTGCCCTGCGAAGGCGCGGCCAGCGCCACCGTCCAGGCTGCGATCGTTCCGCTGCCGCCGGTCATGCCGACATTGACGACGAGCGCGCCGCTACCGCTGGTATAGGCCGTGATCTGGCCGTGCATCCAGTTGGCCGGCGACGCCGTGCTGGTGATCGTCACCCACTGGCCGACGACAAAGGCCTTGCCGGTCTGGACCGTCAGCGACTTTGAGCCCGTGCCGATCGCAAGGCTGGTCGTGCTGGTGGCATTGGTGCCCGGCGCGTTGACGGCCGTCGCGGCGCTGGCCGCCGCGCTCGCGGCATAGCCGTTGGTCTCGGTGGCGAGCGCATTGGCCTGGGTCACGAACGTCGGCAGCGCGCCGAGGAAGGCTTCGGCGCGCACGTTGAAGTTCGCCGCATCCGTCCGGGACGGCGGCGTTGGCAGGGCAGTGATGGGCATGGGAGCTCCCTTGGGAGGATTACGCCAGAAAGATCAGGTGAGCCCCTCGATGGTCAGGCTGCAGTAGCTGACCGTCGGGTAGGCAAGGTCGATCGAGAACTCCTTGTAGAAACCGTAGACGGTCAGGCTCTCGAAGGTCTCGGATCCGATCCAGAGGACCGGGGTGGCGCGGAGCGCCGCAAGGTTGCGATGCACGTCGTCGACCGCATCGGTCGGCATGACGACCCGGGCGGTCATGCGCTTGGCAAAGGCCCGCTCCACAACCGAGACCACGCCGAACTGGTCGGCTTCCTTGCGGCTGTAATCGATGATGCCGATGTCTACGCCGTGCTCGGTGTCCCCCAACGACAGTTGTCGCCCCAGCAGCAACGACCCGCACGACACGATATCGGCCGGGTTGTCGCGGACGATGGTGACGGTGACGACGCCATTGGCGTAAACCGGCACATCGAGGAACAGCAGGCTCGATTTGCGGCCGATGGGCTCGAAGAACCAGGAGAACCAGTTGTCGATGGCGTTGCCGCCGAGGTTGAAGCTCTGGGTGCGGCTGTAGTTGGTGACCCCGCCGACACTGAGCGTGACGGTGGCGCTTTCGGCATCGGTGTCGATCAGCGCCACGGCATCAATGGCACCCGGCGCCAGCACGGCCTGGAGCGAAGCGGTTCTTGTGGTTGCCGTGCCGACCCGCGCATCGAACATCGCCCAGCGGTTGGTGGGACCAAGGTCCAGCCACTTCGTTGGATCGGTCGCCGGGTTAACCCCGGTCGAGGCACCCAGCGCCTCGTAGCGCCGGTGGGTCGAGGCGAGGATCACCCGGTTGCCGGTCACGTAGGCCGTGCCGGCATTCCAGGCGGGATGATCATTCTCGGCAACCGTGCTGCTCGACAGCATGGCGTCGCTGATCTCGATCGGGCGGATCAGCTTCATGCGGCAGTCCTCACCGACAGGGCGTCGCCATCCGGAGTCACCCGCTCGAGGATCCGCGCCGTCTTGGTGGTGCCCGAGGCGATCGTGGCCGAGGCAATGCGCTGTTCACCGCGCAGGTCCGCCACTTCCTGCCGCAGCGCCCGCACTTCATCGAGCAGCGCCGACTGGCCGTCGTTGGCCGGATTGGTCGCTGTGCCCATCTGGTTGGCGGCGAACTGCTCCCACCAGCCGGGCGCGCTGGATGCGGCCGCGCCTGCATCGGTGGCCGTGCCGCTCCCGGCGGCCTGGGTGATGATCGCCAGCGTCTGTTCCAGACTGGCCGCCGTCAGGCCCTGCAGGCGCGCGAGATCCTCGGACGACCGGGCGGTATTCGCAGCAACCGACAGCAGCGCCTGGCTGAGACCCGGCAGCGCCTTGGCGGCTTCCTGGTCCCCACCGCGCGCCAGCATCGAGGCATTGTCGAACGCGGCGAGCGCGCGGGCGTAACTTTGGGGGCCGGTCTCCATCACACCCCGGATCCGCTTGATCTCCGCAATCAGTCCATCGGTGATCGCCGCCCAGGCCGAGCGCAGTTTCTCCGCGGCGCTGGCTGCCGCTTCGGCTGCCTGCCGCTGGTCCTCGAGCGCCCAGATCTGCTGCTGCAGCGCACGGTTGGAGGCGTCGAGCTGGGCAAGGTCGAGCGCCCGCAGCGCCGCGGTATCGCCCTGCAATTCCAGCAGGCGGCGCTCGAGCGACAAGCCTTCGTCAGTAATGGCGGCTGCGCTGGCCGCATCCTGTGCTGCGCCCACCAGGTCCGCGAACGCCGGGGCCAGCTGGATCAGGGCGACATAGGCCGCGCGCCCGGCCTCGGTGGTGAGGTCCTGGGCTTCCACCAGTGCACGGAAGCCCGCGATACTGTCGGGCATGGCCAGCCCCATGCTGGCGAGCGCAGCGGTCATCTGCGCCGTGCGCGCGGCGGCCTGTTCGGTGCCGGTGTAGTAGAGCGAAAAATATTCGCCGGTCGCCGCGGTCATGTCGCTGACCGTGCCGAACAGCTCGACCAGGTCCATCGAGGCGGCGATCGTCAGGTTGGTCGAGCGCCCCAGCATGGTCATCGCGCTGGTGACCGCTTCAACGCTGGAGGCAACGCGGATCAGCGTCTCGAAATAGCCTTCGCCAACCTTCTGGAACTGGTCGAGCCCGGCAATGGCGTAACGGGCGAGATTGTCGGCCGCGGCGCCGAACACGGCCGCCAGCTTCTCCTGGATCTGCGCGCCGGTCAGGCCCTTCAGGTCGATCTTGCCGATGTTGATGACGAAGCTGTCGAGCCGGGCCTGCACCTCGTCGAGCGACAGGCCGAGCGGGCCGGCAGCGGCCGAGATGGCATCGTAGAACCCGGTGAAGATCAGCGAGAACTGACGTTCCAGTTCGGCACTCGCCTCGGAATATTGCGTGCTGTAGCGGGTGCTGGTCGTGATCCCGAGGAACTTCTTCTTTTTCTGGATGTCGGTGTAATACTGCCCCTGGAACCCGCCGGCTATGATGCCGCCGAGCGACTGGGCACCGCCATAAATACCCTGGCCGGTGATGGTGGTCTTGGTGCCGAACAGCGAACCGATCAGCTTGCCGATCGCGCCTACGACACCGCCCAGGATGCCGCCGATCACCGGGATCTTGTCGAGGACTGATCCGACTTTCTGCATCGCACCGCCCAGGATGGCGGTGACGCCGGTCGGCTTGAACCCGGTCTGCACGCCGGCAGCGAGATCCTCGGCGCCATTGGTGCGGATGATGAGATTGGTGAGCCCGCCGATATTGGCCTCGATGCTGCGCAGCGACGCCAGCATGGCCGCCGAATAGCGCATGGTCAGGGTGTCGACCTCGCGCAGGTGATCGATGGCTTTGGTAATGCTCTCGGACTTGGCTTCCGCATCGCCGAACACCGTGCCGGTCCCGTCATTGGCAGGGTCCAGCTTGGGCCCGCCGCCGCCAAAGGCGCCGCCGATCGCAACGCCCAGCGAAGCGATGACCCCGGCCGTGACCGCGCCAGCCGCGATGTTGAGCGGGAACGGCAGCGAACGGATGGCGTTCACGACAGCCTCGACCGCCTTGATGCCGGTGGTGATGATCGAGTTGCCCTGTTCGACACCGGCCCGGGCCGTATCGGACGCGGCCATGGCGGTGTCCGAGGCGACCTTGGCAGTCGTCTGCGCCCCGATCAGACCAATCTTAACCGCGGCGTTTTTGATCGCGACGGCCAGCTCATAGGCCCGGAAGGCCTTCTCGGTTGCTTCCAGCGCCTGGAACCCCTTGGACCCTGCCTTGAAGAAGCCCTTCGCGGCGCTGGCGAGATTGCCGTAGTGGTTGATCTCCGCAGCCGCCTGCGCAGCACGCGCAGCCGCATACTGGAACGAAGCCCGACCATATTCGCGCTCGGCCTCGGCGATGCGCTGGGTGGCAACCTCCTGGTCCGCAGCATAGCGGGCAAACTCGGCCGCAACCGCGCCGATCGCACCGCCGACACTGCCGAAAGCTTCGGCCATGCCCTGCGCCGCAGTCTGGGTCTGGTCCGCCATTTCCTGGAGCGTATCGAGATACTGCTCCTGTTCCTTCAGGCCGAAATCATGCTCGATCAGCTGGGTGCGCGCCGCGCGATAGCGTTCCCACGCCTCGACCCCGCGCTCGAGCACGATCTGCTCGCGCTCGGCTTCGAGGTTGGCCAGCGCCTGCGCGCGGGCCGACTGGCCCAGCAGCGAGAGCTGCAGTTCGAGCGGAGCGACGGTCTGGCGCAGGAATTCCGAGGTCGCGAAGGCGCGGGTGGCCTGCTCCCAGGCCTCGCCAGCTTCGAGAATGGCAATGCGCGCGGCGTCGGTCGGGGCCTTGAGCGCCGCCATGGCGACTTCCATCCGCTTGATCTCGATCGGCGTCTTGCCGATCTTCGCGGTTTCCAGCGCCAGGTTGGCGGCGAACTCCTGCGCTGCCTGCAGGGCGCGCTCGGCTTCGCTTTCCTCGCGGCTGTTGCGGCCAGACCCAGCGCGGCCCGCCCGGTCCGAGCGATCAGCGCGGATCCCGGCAGCGTCGGCGGCGAGCCGATCGCGGGCGGCTTGCAGGGTGTTCTCGCGCCACTGGGCCGAGAATGCATCCATCATGCCCATGGCGTCACCAAAGGCCGAGGTGAACTCGTCGCGCACGGTCGCCCCCATGCGGGCGGTCGATCCGGCAAAGCTGTTTTCCATGCGCGGGAGGGCGACCGTCTCGATCTGGCTGATGGTGGCAAGGCCCACCCGGTCAAGCACCGGGTTGACCCAGCTTGCCAGCCAGTTGAGCGCGGCGATGGCCTTGTTGGCGAGATACTCGATCCCGCTGATGGCGAGATTGGCCGCGCCAACGGCGGCCTCACCGATCACGCCCGGGAGCGCTTGCCAGACAGTGCGGATCGCGCTGAACCCGCCGACCCAGCCGGCATAGATCACCGCGATGCTGAACTTGCCGACCTCGAGCACCTTCTGGAACGCCCAGACGGCCCAGTCCTTGAGGGAGGAGAACACCGGGCCAAGATTGAGTCCGTCGCTGATCGTGCGCCACAGCCCGCGCATGACGTCGCCGGCCGTGATCCCGACCGGGCCCAGCTTCTCCATCTCCTTGGCGGTAAGGCCAAGGCTCTGGGCATAACGGTCGAGTTCCCCCGACTGCTTCACGCTCGACTGGAACAGTTTGAACGCGCCGAAGGCGATGCCGGCAGCGGCGGCCGCGGCCAGCAAATAGGGATTGGTGAGCGCGGCAGCTGCCGCACTGGCAGCGAGCCCCAACACCGCCCGGGCCATGCCGCCGATGCCGACACCGGCCTGCATGGCGATCTGCCCGATCTGCGAGCCCTGCTGCATGAACACGGTCATGGGCTTCTGGCCCGATGCCAGGCTCACCACCACGTCATTCAGCTGGTAGACGAGGTTCTGCATCTGGTGACCGGCCAGCTTTGCAGAACCGCCCATCCGGGTGATGCCGCGCGTCCCGACTGCCTCGATGGCCCGGTCTGCGCGCCCGGCGGTCGCCGCGATATCGCCCATGGCGCCGCCAACCGCGCGCTTCATGTCGGCCATCTCCTTCTGGAGACGGGCAACATTGGTAATCATCTCGATTTCGAGGGTGCCGGCGCGCATGGGACATCCTCCTTCGAGCGGATCAGCGCCCGGAAGGCCTGGGAGACTTTCCGGGAGATGGTGGTGCGGTTGTGACCTTCGGCAATGTCGGTCCAGGGCGGCGGGCAATCGGGCAGCTGTGCATTCTGGCTTTCGGTGACGAACTCGACCGAGAGACGGCGGAGCAGCCGGCAGAGCCAGGGCGCGAGGTCAACGCCCATGCACGACTGCCAATGGGCGATGGTGCCCCATGACAACGGCACCGGCCCCATGGCACCGGGTTCGGATGCGCCAATGTCCATCAGGGTATCGATGATCCATGGGGCCCGGACCGGCGGCATGTCAGGGACAATGCCGTCCGCCGTCATGCGCTGGAGGCGGGTCTGCGGGTCAGGATCGTCAGGCGTCTTGCTTCCGGACTGGCGCGGCTTGGGCACGGTGCCGAGCCAGGCCAGCTGCCGGACATAGAGGCTCAGCTCGCGGCCGAGCTCGTCGTAAAATTTGCCCAGTCATTGATGTGGGCCGCGACCTGGGCCGCGATGAAGCCGATCGAGGGATCCTCGTAGGCCTTGCGGAACAGGGCGGCGCCTTCCAGCCCTTCGGCCGGTGGATAGGTGAAATGGTTGAAGCTGACCGTGCAGGCAGCGAGGAACTCGGCCTGTTCGGCAAGCTTTTCCTCGGCCGTCTGGTCCATCTTCCCGCGCTTCTTGATCTTGTCGACCAGCAGGTTCTGCTGGCGGGCCTGGGCGCGCTGGTAGATCCGCGTGCCCGGGCCATAGACGGTGATCGAGAGGCGGTTGCCGTCCGCGTCATGCAGCGGTGCGTCGTCGCCACCGACCAGTTCGACGGTGGAGGTGTCGGCGGCGGCGAGCTTGGTAATGTCGAACATGAAAGCTATCCCTTGGCTGATGATGGGTGACGAAGAACAGGGGCAGAAGCCCAAAGAGGCTGGATTGCCGGCAGACTGGCCGGCAGTGCACAGGGCCGCGCAGGTGGCCTGGCGATTTCGTGATGTTGCCTTTGCCCATGTCGACCGGCCGAACCCGGCGGCTGTGGCTTCGGCCCGCGCAGAGCTGCTTGGCGCGCTGGCGGCAACAGTACCGTCACCGCGATGCGCCGACTGCCATTTCTGGGAGGCCGTGCCCGATGAAGATGGCCATGTGCTCGGGCTGTGCCGTCGGTTTCCGCCGAGTTACGAGGGTTGGCCGATGACCGAGGGATCGGCCTGGTGCGGAGAGTTCCGTGTGGCCGTGCCAACATCAACGTCAAACGGCTGATTAAGGCGCCAGCACCTCGACCACACCGATACCGGCCGAGTTCGTGGTCAGTTCCAGCGTCACGGTGGCGGTGGTGATCTGATCGACCGATCCGACATTGACCTTGAAGCTCATGACCTGCGCCTGGAAGTAGTACTTGTCGCCGTTCTGGGTGGTGACGCAGAAGCTGTGGTCGCTGTCCGAGGTCGAAGCCGATTTCAGCAGGATCTGACCGGCATCGTCGGTATCGAGGCCCATCTGGATCGTCATGGTGCCCTGGTTGAAGCTGCCCTTCTTCTTGACGACGCCGCGGCTGCCGACAGGGTTGAAGGTGACGAGGTTGAACTCGCGGCCGAACTCGCCGAGGTCCGACACTTCACCAACCAGCGTCATGGTCAGGGCGTTGTAGCCAGTGGGATCGAAAGTCGCAGGAATGGAGGCCGACACCTTCAGGGTGGTGCCGGCGGAAGTCCGAACGGTCATATTAGCTGGTCCTTATGAAGGTGAGGCTAGCCGTGCCTCGTTGAATGAGACGCGGAAATCTTGCGTCTGCATGTGGATGCCGGTCTCCTCGTCGAGGAAGTCTGGTCCGGCGGAGTCGGTGTGGACGGTGACGTCGGTGAGCCCGTCGATTGCGGGCATGCGGTCCGCCGCTGCTGCCCGGGCTGCGCGCATAACGGCCTTGGCAGCCGGATAGCTGGCGGCGAGCACCGTCACCTGCACACGCTCGGTCACCCTGCGTTTCGGGCCGGGCGCATGGATATTGCGGTCGGTGCTGCTGACCGACATGAGCGAGATCGCCGGGAGCGAGGTGCCCTGCGCCAGCATTCCAGCGCCAATCCGCACTGCGGGCACAAGCGCCGTCACTCCGGTGTCAGCCACCAGGAGCGAACGGACCACAATGACCCCGTTCATTCGTCATCGACCTCGAGGCTGGGCGCCTTCAGGTTCCCGATCTGGACTCGGTGCGCGATGTAAGCGCCCATGGCGTTGACGGCTTCCTCGGCTTTCTGGTCCAGCGCAGGGCGCAGGAATGGCTTGGCCGCGTGGCCGGGATGCATGACTGTGGGGCCGACGAAGTTCTCGCCGATCTTCAGGCTGCCGCGCTTCACCATCTTGTTGATCGTGCCAATGCTGACCTTTCGGGGGCCACGACGGGTATTGCGCACGGGCTTGTCGGCCTCGGCGACCGAGATGAGGTGCGGCGCGACGCCATATTCGATGAACAGGCCGAGATAGGAGCCGGACCCGCGCAGCTTGACGTAGGAGCTGAGCCGGTTGCCATTTGTGCGGGTGCCGATGCCGATCGCCCGCTTGAGTTGGCCAGTCTTTACAGGAACATTGGCCTTGGCCTGCTGCTGGATCACCTTGGCTCCGGCGCGCAGCCCGCCGCGGATGACGTTGCGCTCGAGGTTCTTGGGCAGTTCGTCGAGCAGGCGCAGCAGTTCAGGGCCGCCCTTGAGCCGGATCATCATGGCGCGGCTTCTTCGCTGCTGTGCTGTTCGACAATGAGCTCGATGCCTTCGCGGCGGCCGATTTCGGCTGGACCGGACACGATCTGCAGGACGCGGGTCCCGATGATCACCCGCATGTCTGGGGTGACCCCGGCGAGATGGCGCATGCGGATGCGCGCAGGCCGGTTGGCGATGACAATGCTGTCGGCCAGACGCTCGGCCCGGCTCGGCAGGACGTCCTGCACCTCTGCCCAGACCGTGGCGAATTCCACCCAGGTGACGGCTTCGGTACCATACAGAGGGTCAGAGGTGACGGATTTGCGCTCGATCCGGATCCGGGTGTCGAGCCGGGATGCTAGACCCATCGCGCGGCCAGTTGGTTGACGAGGGTGTCGAAGGCCAGACAGGTCGCACCCTCACGGTTCTCGAACAGGGAGGCGGTCTTCACGAGGATCGCGGCCCGGGCGATCGCCAGATCGGAATGACCTTCGGCAAAACCTGCCGACAGGGTGATGGTGATCTGGCCGTCGGGTGCCAGCGTGGGCCATGATGTGCCGGCAGCTGGCCGGATCCGCATGAAGCCATGGCGCGCCCGGGCAACATAGTCGGCCTCGGGCAAGGTGACCGTCGCACCGTTGGCGGCAGTATAGGTGATGGCCGCAATCGTCACCGGCCGGACCGGCACGGTGATTTTATCGGGCCAGGCGTCCAGCACCATGGCCAGCGTCTGCGGACACACCCGCAGATCGGCGAGCCATTCAAGCTCGGCCTGGGCCGCATCAAGGTGGATGGCCAGCAGCATGTCCTCGTCATGGGCATCGAGACGCAGCTGCTGGCGTGCTTCCTCAAGCGTCACGGGACGGTCCTGGGGCGGCTCGATCGTTACAATCTCGGACATTATTCCGCCTTGGTGCGGTGCGTGGAGCCGGATTTGCGGGTGACAGCAGGGGCCGGTTCACTTCCGCCGGCCTCAACAGCAAGCCCGCGTTCGATCAGCTGTCGGCCAAAATGATCGTCGAGCTCGAAGCTCTGACCGGCAAGGATGTTGTTGGAACTGACCGAGCTGATGTGCAGGGTATCAAGGGCTTTGAGGATCATGGGTTATCCCTTCCGTTGGATGAGAGGGGCCGGAAGGAGCCGGCCCCTGCAACATCACGCAGCCGTTGCCGCGGTGGCAGCGGCAGCGAAGTCGCCCTTCACGAAAGCCTCCGGGCGGTAGACCGCGAGCGCGAGACGCTCTTCGGCCAGGACCGTCACCAGGTTCTTGCGGAAGTTCTGGTCGTCCTCGGTCGAGATCTCGACCATGGCGTCCATGCGGTCGAAGATCTGTGCCCCCAGCTGGAAGGCGCCGGTCAGGAACTTGCCCGTCGCCATCGACTGCGTTGCAACCACCGGCTGGCCCCAGAGAGTCGGCGAGAGGTTGCCCTGCGGATTGCCGATGATGAACTGGCCGGTGGTGTCCTTGAGCAGTTCGATCGCCGCCCAGTCCGACGGATGCAGCACGACGCCCGTCGACATCAGCTCGGAAAGAGCCGTCTGCAGCATGGCGAGGCGCAGGACATCGATGCGGGTGACAGGCGCCGGGATCGTGATCGGCGGCGCAAAGGCGGTGGCCTGGGTGTAGACGCCATGCAGATCGGTGCCGGTGCCGCCGCCGTTCAGCAGCTGGTTCTCTTCAACGAGCGCCAGGCCATAGGTCAGGCGGCCGTCGATGTAGGACTGCAGCATCGGCACGTCGTCAAGGATCTGGCGCGTTGCCAGAACCCAGTGGGCGATCGTGGTGACGCTGCTGGTCACGACATCGAACTTGATGTCGGTCTGCGGCTTGGTGGCACCGGCGGTTTCCGAAACGGTGGCCGCTGCATTGGTGAAGCCGGTTTCCTTCACATACTGGACGGCG
Source organism: Parapedomonas caeni (assembly GCF_041060555.1). Classification (NCBI taxonomy): domain Bacteria; kingdom Pseudomonadati; phylum Pseudomonadota; class Alphaproteobacteria; order Sphingomonadales; family Sphingosinicellaceae; genus Parapedomonas; species Parapedomonas caeni. The sequence continues at coordinate 23,877 of NZ_JBEUDS010000031.1, forward strand.
TTGCTGTTGGTGCGGCCCGGGGTCAGCAGGTCGCGGACCGTCAAGCGGCGCTGGCCAGGGGTGATGATCCCCGGCTGACGATCGGGCACGATGAGGTCGCCGGCCGAGCCATTGGCATCGGTCGTAAGGGCAGAGACGATCGCCTTGACCTCGACACTGGCGCGGCCACGGGCGGTCTTGCTGTTCAGAAAGGGCTTGATCGAGTCGGACGAAACGACGCGTTCACCGATGGTGCGATAGTCGGAGCGTTCGTCATCCTGCTTCTTGCGGGCGAGCTTCTGCTCGACCTCGTCGAGGCGGGCCTTGGCTTCATTCAGCGCGGTCAGCGCCTCGTCGGCCAGTTGCTTGGTCGCGGCCGAGAGCTCTTCACCCTTGGCAGCCTTGCCCAGCGCCTCTTCAGCGATGGCTTTTACTTGGTCATGGCGCGTATCGAACGCAGCCTTCACTTCTTGCGCCAACTGATCGGCGCTCTTGGTCTCAGTCATGGGATTGCTCCGTAGGAGGTGGGGTCAGCTGCGGATTTGCGCAGCGAGAGCCGACAGGAAGTCGGTTGTGGACTCACTGCCGGACTCACTCCGGAGCAGCGATTTGAGGCCTTTGCCCGCGATTGCGGTGGCCTGGCTTTTCGAGAACCCTGCCTCGCGCAGGAAATTCTCAAAATCTGGGAGCGACGGCAGGATCTGCCCGTCCGTAACGGTCTTAACCGCCGTCACCTTGGCCTCGGTGTTCATGGGCATGGTGACGAGGCTGATTTCGCGAAGATCGATCTTCTTGAGGCGCAGCACGCCGGCCTTGTAGGGGTCGGGTGCGGCACCGCCCTTGGGGATGGTGTAGCCGATCGAGAGGCCTCCAAGCGCACCGTGCTTAAGCTTGCCATAGGCCCGCTGGGCGACGGGATCGCCGTCGAGGATCAGCTGACCGCGAACGAACAGGCCGCGGTCATCTTCGAAGATATCACGCCAGACGCCGATCGGCTCGCGCTGGTCGTGCTGCCAGAGCATCGGAATGCCCCAGCCTTCGGCGCGGGCCTTGGCGACGCTCTCCCGGAAAGCGCCCGGTTCGATGAGATCGCCGCCCTGGTCGACATTGCCGAAGGTCGAGGCGTAGCCCTCGAACTGCCCGGTGTCCTGAAGATCACTGGATTTGAGGGTCAGGGTGAGATGTTTCATTTAGGGGGCTCCGATGGGGCATTCGCTCCGGTTGGCGGCAGCAATCCTGCCTGGCTGATGGGCACGTTCTGCATCTGCATGCGGGGGACATCGCCGCCTTCGACGGGCGGCAGGTTCTCAAGGGCGCGGACCTCGTTGATGGTCATCACGCCGCTTCCCAGCATCGACTGGTAAAAGGAGGCACGCGCCGCGCTGTCACCGCGCAACAGACCTTCAAGGTTGAACTCGATAACAAGGCCCGCCTGCCGGTCGGCTGGCGAGAGCAACTGCTTGGCGAGCGCCTGTTCGATACGTTTCAGGCGCCGCCGCAGCGTGAACTTCTGGAAGCCCAGGGTCTGTTGTTCGAGCCCCGTGCCCCAGCTGGTGGTCTTCTCGGTGTGACCAACCATGAAGGGCGGCACACCGAAAAAGCGGCAGGCCTCCTCGACCGAGAAGGCCCGGCTTTGCAGCATCTGCGCGTCTTCCGGGCTGATCGAGAGCTGGACCCAGTCCATCCCCCGGTCGAGTAGCATTGGCCGCCCGGCATTGATCGCGCCCGCAAACTTCTCCTGCAGCAGTTCTTCGGCCTGCTTGCGCTGATCGAGAGTCAGGCTGTCGGCAGTCTTGAGGAGCCCCGAGGGCCGCACCCCGTTGCGGAAGGTGTCGCCCGATGCTCGCTCGATCGCCTGAGCCAATCCGAAGGTCTGGCGGCCGAAGCTGAGGGTTGAGAGACCGCCCAGCGGGTTGCCCCCGAAGCCACGGATGTGGAGCATGTTGTCCTGGCCGACGATCGAGCGCACCCCATTGTCGGACCACTCATATTCGAGGCTGCCGTCGCGCACACGGCGCACGGTCATCAGCTCGGGGGCTATAGGGACGCTGAGCGCCACCACCCGGCCATTGCTGCCCCGGATAATCTCGGCATAGGCATTGCCGTTCAGCTCAATGCAGGCGCAGATGAACTCCCAGAAATCGACCGCGGTCTGGTCGGCGTTCGGGCTGTCATGCAGGATCCGGTAGAGTGGATGGTCCGTTGCGACTGCCCTTGCGCCGCCCCTGGTCCGGTAGACCATGAGCGGCAGCGAGGCGATTGTGCCGGCCAGCAGGTTGACGCAGGCCCATGCCGAGGCGAGCCCCAGCACCGAGCTGGTCGAAACCAGTTCACCGGTCGTGGTCGTGCGGCCACCTGCGGGCTGCACCAACCGCGGATCAGTGAGGCCAATGGAGCGCGCGAGGTAGCCGAGCGCCTTTTGAAAGAGGTTCATGCGAGGCTCTTCAGCCAATCGTCGATGGAGCCGGAGGTATCGCCTGCCATCGCTGCCCCCACTGCCATGCACAGCGCGACGGCTGCGTCGATCTTGTTGATGGCCCGCTGCTTGGAGAGCCACTTGTTGTCCCACCGGTCGGTTTCGGTGACCGCCGACATCATCGCGGAAATGAGGACCGGATTGCGTTTGAGCCGAATGCGGCCCTCAAGGATCAGTTCTTCCAGATGCCGGAGCGAGCCCGGCATCCAGAGGCCTTCGGTCATCTCGCCTGCGGGCTTGGCCCGCTTGGTGCCGCCCTGTGGGTGCTCGACAAAGGCGAGGTCCAGCCCGAGTTCGGCGACTTCCTCCTCGAACCGGCGGAAGGCGTAGCGGTCGTAGGCGACCGCCTCGACCCGGTAGTCCGACGCCAGCTCAGCCAGCGCCTGCGCCACATGGCGAAAGCTGATGTTCTCGCCGGCCGGGGCGTTAAGGAACCCGTCTGCGACCCACAGGTCGTAGGGCTGCTTGTCGCGCAGCACGCGTGCGCTCAGCGTGTCGCCCGGCGTCCAGACCTCGACCCATGCGTCAAAGCAGGGTTTGCCGTCTTTCTCGCCATTGCGCTGAACGGCAGCCAGCGCGGTCAAATCCCGGTTCTGGCTGAGGTCGAGCCCGAGCCAGACGGGTGGTCCAGCCTTAGGTTCGAACTCCGCCAGCAGCGGTTCAAGCGTTGCCCGCGCCATCCAGGCGGTCTCGGCATCGGTCCACACGCAGAAGTGAAGTCGCAGGATGCCGTTCAATTGCCCCGGGATGGCTTTGGCCTGGGCCACGACTTCCGAGAGGTATTGCTCGGTGATCGTGACGCCCAGCAGCGGGTTCGCCTTGATCCAGCAGCTGGGGTCGGTCAGCGGATCGTCGCCCTCGTCGAGCGCACAAACATAGCTGAACGTGGTGTCGTCGATGACCTGACCCAGAAAGGTCGGGTCGGTCACGGCATCGGGATTACCGGCCGCCACCCGGATCGCGTGTTCGTGTTCCTCCCATGCGACCGAATTGCGGTCGGAGCCCGAGTTGGTGATCATAAACAGCAGCGGTTCGCGGCGGAACTTGAAGCCGCGTTCCAGCATCTCGATGATCGAGCGGTCAGGCAGCTCGTGGATCTCGTCCGCCAGCACGAAATAGGGGCGCGGTCCGGAACCGGTCTTGCCTGTATCCCGCGACACTGGGCGAAAAAACGATCCCGAACCATGGTGCGCGATATTGAATTCACGCCCCGGTCCGCCCGAGAATTCCAGCCGCCGCGCCAATGCCGGCGACTGGCGGACCATCTTCACCGCGTCGGCGAAGAGAATGCCCGCCTGTTCGCGTTTGGCGGCTGCGGCATAGATCTGGGCACCGGCTTCACCGGCCGCCGTCATCCCGAACAGGCCGATGCCGCCCGCGACCGGCGATTTGCCGTTACCCTTGCCCTGTTCGATGTAGGCCCGGCGGAACCGCCGGCGGCCGTCAGCCCGTTTCCAGCCGAACAGGCTGCCGATGATGAAGGCCTGGCTTGGCTCCAGCCGGAAGGGCTGGCCCTCGAACTGGCCTTCGGAGAGCTTCAGCACCTCCTCGAAGAACCCGAAGGCGTGGTTTGCAGCCTCGAGATCGAACCGGATCCCGTCGGTGCGCTTGAGGTCGTCGAGGTGTCGGCGACAGGCATTGCGCACGTGCGGTCCGGCAATGATCTCCCCGGCAGCAACCGCGCGGGCGTAGTCGGTCGTCCGGTCAGCTGAAGAAGCGGTCGGCTGGGTCGGCGCCTTCCGACGTCGCCTCGGCTGAGATTCTGCTTCTGGCACTGGGCGTCATCCCGAATTCTGCGGCGTAGCGCATCATGTCCGCAGCGGCCTTGTTGGCGGTGCCGACCAGCGGGTTCTGGATGGCGTTGCCGTTGGACGTCTTGATCATCAGGCCGCCCGTCAGCTGGTCTTTCTCGGCCATCTTGGCGATCGCGCGCTCCGCCTGGACCCAGCGGCCATAGGCCTGAGCGTAGGCAGCGAGGGCCGCGCGATCGACCTCGGACAGGAGGCCGATCCGGTGCAGCCAGTGGGCAACTCGGTTCCATTCCTCGAGCGCATCGGCGGTCAAATGGGGCGGCGGTGCCGGCAGTGCCGCAGGTACAGCGGCCTCCATGCGGTTGAGCGGTCGCTTGCCGCGATTACCCTCGATCAGCTTCAGATGGGTTGGTTTGGGTTTCGTTCCGGGCTTCATCCGTCATACCTTGGTTGCTCCGATGCCGGACGAGCTGAGACGCGAGAGTTCGCAGCGCATGCGCCGCAACCAGGGGGACCACTCCATTTCCGCAAAGTCGAAGCCGGTCCACCCGGTGGGCCAGCCCATCAGCGCCTCGACGAACAGCGGGTTCAAGGTCCGGCGCGTATCCGAGGTATCTGTCCCACGCGGCGGTGTCGTCAGGACCTGGCGGCCAAGCAGGCCGTTCACCGGCACATTGGCAAGACTGGTCGACCCATCCTTGTAGTCCCGGGCCGTCGGGGTCATCCATATAGCCGCCACATGGGTAAGGTCCGCCGTCCTGCGGTTGCCCGCACTCGGTTTGCTCCCGTCGCTGGCCATCGGCGTCGGCCACTGGGCCGCAACCTCCTGCAGGTCCGGGCCACCGGCTCCCCGTTCCGCGCGTTTCGAGTTCGGTCCTCCCGTAGTCGCCTTCGGTGTCGGCCAGTCCCGCGCCATGCGATCCAGACCCAGTTCGTGCTTCCGTTCGCCGCCGCGACTGCGAAAGCTGTCCGTCTGCGGCGTTGGCCAGATCGTCATCTTCGCGCATTGCAAGGATGAACAGGCGCTCGCGCCGGTGCGGTGCGCCGACTTCCGCCGCCGTAAACAATCCTGCCGCAACGACGTAGCCCATGCCGACCAGCTCTCGGGCGACTTCGGGAAACCCGAGGCGCAGATGATTGGCGACATTTTCGAGGAAGATGATCGGGGGGGCGCACTCGCGGATGATGCGCGCAACGTGCGGCCAGAGATGGCGCGGATCAGCTTCGCCGAGGCGCCGCCCGGCAACCGAGAATGGCTGGCACGGGTAGCCCGCAGTGAGGATATCCACGAGGCCGCGCCATGGTCGGCCGTCGAAGGTGGTAATGTCGTCCCAGACAGGTGCCGGATCCAAGGCCTTGTCTGCCATCCGCGCCACGAGAGTGGCTGCTGCGAAGGCTTCCCGCTCGACGTAACCCACAGTCCTGTATCCGGGACAGGCGATGTGGAGCCCGAGGTCGAGCCCGCCGGCACCGGCGCACAGGGAGAGGCCGTGCAGGCATGCGTCAACGCGCCCCGGATCGTATCCGGGGGGAGATAGAGCCATGTCATGCACGTTGTTACCGCGGTTGTTCGCTGACGTCGGCGAAGGTTCGCCCGTCGGCTTCGAGGGTGGCGGCCTGGCCGGTAAAGTCCTGCCAGCGTTTGATTGTCACGTCGACGTAGGCCGGATTCAGCTCGATCGCGTGGACCGAACGGCCGGTCATTTCGCCAGCAATGATCGTGGTACCGGAGCCTGAAAACGGCTCGTAGACAGCCTGGCCTGGGCTGGAATTGTTCTCGATCGGGCGCTTCATGCACTCGACCGGCTTCTGGGTGCCGTGACCCGTCTCGTTCTTCTTGGGCTTGGCAATGTGCCAGACGGTCGTCTGCTTACGGTCTCCAGCCCAGTGCCCCTTGGCGCCCTTCTTCACGGCGTACCAGCAGGGCTCATGTTCCCAGTGATAATCGCCGCGCGAGAGGACCAATTGGCCCTTGTCCCAGATGATCTGGGAGCGGAGCTGGAAGCCGCTGGCGGCAAGGCTGTCGCCGACCACGCCGGCGAACAGGCCGGCGTGCCAGACATAGGCGACGTCGCCCGGAAACAGGGCCCAGGCCTCGCGCCAGTCGGCCTTGTCGTCGTTCAGAACCTTGCCCTTGGCCGAGCCGCTGGCAGCGACGCCTGCTTGCTCCCGCCAGGCCGGATCATATTCCACGCCGTAAGGCGGATCGGTGACCATCAGGTGGGGAGAAACGCCGTTCAGGGCCTTTGTGACGATATCGGCATCGGTGCTGTCACCGCAGACCAGCCGGTGCTTGCCAAGCACCCAGACATCGCCGGGCTTGGCAATTGGGTCGACTGGCACCTCGGGAATTTCGTCGGGATCAGTCAGGCCCTCGGTTTTCTCCGCCAGCAGCTTCGACAACTCGTCGTCCGAGAAACCGGTCAGCATCAGGTCGAAGTCGAAGCCCTGCAGGTCACCTAGTTCGACCGCGAGCAGTTCGAGGTCCCATCCGGCGTTCAGCGCCAGCTTGTTGTCGGCGATGACGTAGGCCTTCTTCTGGGCCTCGCTCCAGCCCTTGGCGACCATGGTCGGGATCTGCGTAAGGCCCAGCTTGCGCGCCGCCAGCAGGCGGCCGTGACCGGCGATCAGGCCGCCGTCCTCGTCGACCAGCACCGGGTTGGTCCAGCCCCATTCGCGGATCGAGGCCGCGATTTGCGCGACCTGTTCGTCCGAGTGGGTGCGGGAATTGCGCGCGTAGGGCGTGATCTTTTCAATGGGCCAGAACTCACTGTTCTGGGCCGGCCAATCTTGCGACATGGCGCTCCTTTGGGTGAGCGCCGCTGTCGGCGCCGTCAGTCGGCCTGTTCGGCCTCGATTGCAAAGTGGGTCACAAAGCCCGTCAGGTAGGGCAGGCCCTTGGGAATGCCGGTTTCGCGAGCGGTGTTGCGGCTGATGGTCCAGCCCATCCAGCGGGCGATGGCGGCGTCGATCGCCGCCTTGGGATCAAGGCCGGCGTGGATCCCGTTGTGCACGTCGTCGGCGAAGTGGCGGCCGTGGCGGCTGTCGAGAAAGTCCCGCACCCCTTCAGGGGTCGCACCGGTGGCCTTGGCAACCGCCGGAAAAGCGATGCCCCACGCTGCCTCTGCATCCGTGAACCCGGCAGTCGAGCCGTAAAAACCCCAGGCTTCGTTGCGGGTCGGAAGGTGCGAGTTGGGCATGTCAGTCTCCGTGGTTGGCGAAGACGACTAACGCTCTGTTCGCAGGCACTATCCAGTCAAATAGACGGTTTTCCGTCACTTTCCCGGGTTCCACCCCCGGTCGCTAACTCGCGGGCGCGAAAAGTTTGGGCCAGGCGCGGTTTCCCCTCCCGAGGCCCCAGACTTTTGACCTCCCCCCGGGGGATCAGCCGATCGGCCAGCCATCGGGGCCGGTGCCGACCGTCCGGCGTAGCCCGAACTGCTCGGCCGTGCGGGCTTGGTGGCAGTCGGCGCACAGGCAGCGGATGTTGCTGTCGTCATCGCTGCCACCCTTGGTGAGCGGCACGATGTGATCGGGAACGGTTGCCTCGCGAACGATACCCTTGGCAGCGCAATCCCGGCAGAGCGGTTCAGCCCGTAATCGTCGCAGACGCTGCGCAACTGCCCGACGTCCCCGTTGCCGTTCAGCCATGCGCAACGCCTGAAACGAACAACGCCCGGAAGCTGGTGGGCTCCGGGCGCAGTTCTCAATCCTCTATTTCGGAAGGCCTACAGCATCGGGCAAGTCCAGTCAATGCGAAATTCAGCAATAATACAATAGATTCAGTTTGTTACTTCACTTGATGGGCGAGTAAATCTGATCACGAACTGTCACTGCCGATACGAAACAGGCGACACAAGGCATCCAGACCATGGCCAAGGTTGATGATGTCCGCTGCCGACCAGTTCGATGCTTCGACCTCGTGGCAAACCACTGCATGAACCAGGAGGCTGGGCTTGCGACCAACCGCACCAGGCGCATCGTGGTCGGCTGTGCGCAGCATCATGATTGCTGCGGCAGCGCGACGACGAACCTTCTCGACCAGGTCCGGGTCATGGTCAGGCGCGCTACCACCGAAGATACCCTCGTTGATAAGCAGGGCTGTGACAGAGCGCGGCTGATCCATGGGCAGGCCCATGACCGCACGGTTGCGGGCCATGATTTCACCGTACATCTCGCCTGCCGCATATTGGTCTGCTGTGATCTTGCCCGCAAGGGCGACCCGGCCAAGCGCCGTGCCCATGATCGGCCCCCACGGACGGGTCCAATTTGATTGTTAGTGCAATGATGGTCGTGGCGCCAGCGCGGGCGGCATCGCTGGTTGGGGTTGCAGGGCCGCCCGCGCGAATGCCGGGATGAAGACCTCCGG